>JBAXWB010000015.1 GCA_037128595.1 bacterium | reverse complement strand
TCTTGTTACCCGCCACAAAATCATTTCCGGTGGCGCCACTGAAGGTATCCCCCGACAGGGTGATGGTAATGGTGGTAATTCACAATGGTTTTCGCGCAGAATTTGGCGGAGCCCTCAGGCCACGCTCAAAACAGTCAAAACCCTCCATTGCGCCGAAAACAGGTTTCCTATAAATTATGGACAATAAAAGGTGACATTATGCCCGAACTTCCCGAAGTAGAAACGGTTGTGAGAGATTTACGCGCCCATGGGCTGGAGCAGGCGGTCATCCGCTCGGTGGAGGTCCGCTGGCCCCGGACGATCGAGGGCCTGACCCCTGCCCATTTTTCCAAGGCCCTCTGCGGGCGCACCATTACCCGCCTCTCACGGCGCGGAAAATATATCATCCTCACTCTCGATGATGGGTTGCAACTCCTCATCCATCTCCGTATGACCGGAAAACTCCGCTATTCCGATCATGCCGAAACTCAACCGGGAAAGCATGATCACGTGCTGATTACCCTGACCAATGGACACCAGTTGATCTTCAATGATACCCGCAAATTCGGCCGGTTCCGGCTGACCCGTGCCACCGGTTCGGGTCTGACTCATCTCGGCCCCGAACCCCTTGACGACGCCTTTACCGTCCAGGTCCTGCAGACTCAACTCGAGGGCAAAACCCGTAGGATCAAACCCCTGCTGCTGGATCAGAATTGTGTGGCGGGGCTGGGCAATATCTATGTGGACGAGGCGTTGTGGCAGGCCAGGGTCCATCCGGAACGTCGGGCCGACTCCCTGACCCCTGCCGAAATAAAGCGCCTTCATCACGCCATTCGAACCGTGCTGCAGCGGGGCGTTGAAAACTGCGGCACCACCCTGGGCACCGGCGAGACCAATTTCTACAGCGTCGCCGGTCGCCGGGGTCGGAATGCCGACGCCCTGAAGGTCTTCCGCCGCACCGGCCTGCCCTGCCCTCGATGCCAGGCCATCATTGTCCGCACAGTAGTTGGCCAACGCGGCACCCATCTCTGTCCGGCCTGTCAAAGAAACACCTAAGAAAACCCTGTTTGGAGGCGACTTGACCAGGGCAACCGCATCTAAATTTCAACGGAATCGAAGAAATTTGAACACCCGCTGCGCCCTGAAGTATGCGCATGCGCTTAACTTCAGGGCTGCGCTCAAGTCGCAAAGAACGCTAACCCGAGTTCGCCAGTTGAGCGGGTATTGAAGTTATAAGTCGTTGGAAATCAACAAAACGATCTCAAAAGTCTTGACTACATTTTCAGGTTCATTGGCATATTCGGAAGTCGCAATTTCAGTCGCGTCAGGAGTACGGCCAGCTTTTTTTCTGGCTTTGATACGACACGGAGTCTGATTGTCTGCCCTTGCTTAGTCGGCAGTTGGACATCCATGGAATGGATCTGCCGCATCTCAGCCAGGAACTGCCTGGCTTCATCACCAAGGCCGCTGACCCCCATCCAATGCTCTAGCGTCCGCCACAGGCACAGGGAGAGGAAGCATACAAGGATGTGCGCCTCGACCCGGCGCTGCAGATGGTGATAGATCGGGCGCAGGGCAAGGTCGCTCTTGAGGTCGCGGAATGCGGATTCGGCCTCCGTGAGCTGGATGTACCACCGCCAGAGTTCGGCGGGGTCTTCGCAATCCGTGTTGGTACGCAGGATGTATGCGCCATGGGTTTTCTTCGCCCATTCGAGTTGCCCGGGCTTCTCGTTCATGGCAATGCCGCACGCCTCGCTCTTTTCGTTTAACAGCACTTCACACTCAAAATGTTTGGACGCTGAAGGATACCGTTCGCGCAGCCGCCCGACGCTCTGCTGGATCGACTGCGTCTTTGGGGACGGCTTCGCGGCCAAGAGACTGCTTTTCTTTTCGATGCAGGCTCTGAATTTATCCAGTTGCCGCTGAAGCATCGACTGCTCCTTCTTGGCCCGGTCGGCACTTTTGCACAGGACATATTTCTCGCTGCCGGAACCCTTGACAAGCTTGACGTTCAGGCCCTCACGGATGGACTGCCAGCCGCTACTGTCATGGAACTCGGATTCGTATCGTTTCAGCAGGCTACGGGACGCGCCCATCAGATAGAAGGATCCCCGCCCTTCGAGGAACGTGATGTTCTCTTCGCTGGACATCCCCCGGTCCGTTACCCAGACGCGGTTGGCGTGCCCGTATTTCTCCTCCATGAGGCTCACGATATCCTGCATCGTCGTCATGTCCGCACGGTTCCCCGTGAAAACCTCGTAGCCGACCGGCATCCCGTCGGGCGTCACGACCAGGCCGATACACACCTGCTTGCAGTCGGGTCGGTTGTCGCGCGAATAGCCTCGCTGGGCCAGAGGATTGGACTCGCACGCCCCCTCGAAGTAGGAACTCGTCACGTCGTACAGCATGAAGTCGAGCTTCGTTCCGAACCATTCGCCCCATCGCGACTGAAGGTGGGCGCAGACCGCGTCCTTGTGGGCAAGTATCTCATCAAGCCCCCTGTACATCCGCGTCAGGTTCACCTTTTCCTCGTCGAGCCCCAGCACATCGCATAACGCCGTGCGGGGCAGCCATTCGCCCGCGATCGCGTTCTCCGTGTCCTGCTCGCAGAACTTCGCCGCCGTCAGGACGCAGGCGATCAGGTCCCATCGGATATCCTCGCGGCCTTCCGGCATCAGCCCTGCAAACAGCCTGTCCAGCCCGAGCCTCCGCCAGACGGCCAGCGCCGCCCAGATCTGGCCAAACTCCCTGACCCTTTTTACCTCTATCCCGCTGACATTGATCTCCCTCCATTCGGGAACAGGCTTCGGTCTGTCGAACAAGTCACCCTGCACAGCGCCCCTTCGTCCGTCCAGCAATGCGGCAATGTCATCCCACGAGTGATAATATTCCTGATCTCCGGCATCGAGCTTCCCCAGATAGGAAACGATCTGATGCCGTGGACCATTCGCGGTTCGGACGGTCTTCGTCAAAGCCCAGTAGTCGTAGACCTCATCGCCTTTTTTCCGTGGGATCCTTTTTAAAAACATGCCCTGATTTTAATGCGCCACAGTATCGTTTTCAAGGGGGTGGTCTTGACTACATTTGCCTTTTGGAGAAAAACCAGACACCGACACCCTGAAACCCCAATGATTTTAAGGTTCCGGTATCCGGCAAGCGCTTGAAATGGGCAAATATTCTTTCAGAATAGACCTAACTGGCGAACTCGGGCTAAGGGGTGAACTGATTCCGTGTAAATGGTGCGGGATTTGTATGCGTCGGGTACTCCGCATAAAAATCCCGCACCTACCCGTGACAAGAGACAACACGTCTTCTGTTCTTCAAGCAAAACGTGGCGTTTGTTTTGATGCCATGTATCCGTGGCATTAAAACAAACGCCACATTAAATCTTTGCGAACTTTGCGACTTCTGTTCAAATTCTTTCGGCTTGGGTGGTATTTTAGATGCGTCTGCCATGGCAACTGTCTCCCCTAGCGACTTGACCCAGTCCCCTTCTATCTCCATACTTTCTGGTCAATGCATCAATGAAAGGCTTAATTTATGGATATGGACAAGTGGCTTGAGCGGTTGGATTTGGATAAAAACGGGCTTTCAGCGGTGGTGAGCGGGAACATTAAGAAATACCGCATGGGTGATTTCAGGCTGTCGGTGAGGGAAGCAAATAACGCGCCGGTTACGGGGGCAAAGCTCACCGTCAAGCAGGTGAGTCATGATTTCAAATTCGGCAGCAATGCCTTTATGGCGGGCGGCTTTGAAACCGCGGAACGCAACGCCACTTATGACGCGGTGTTTAAAAACACCTTCAATCAGGCCGTGCTTCCGTTTTATTGGAAAGATGACGAGCCGCAACGGGGCGTCTACCGTTTTGACAAAAACAGTCCCCCGATCCACCGCCGCCCTAATCCTGAATTTATGCTCGAATGGTGCAAAAAAGTGGAGGTCGAACCCAAGGCACACAACCTCGTATGGGACGGCTCAGGGCTTCCTGAATGGCTCCCCCGCACCCCCGAATCCCTTGACCCGCAACTGACCTTGCGGATCAAGGAACTGGCCCATCGGTTTGCCGACAAAATTCCGGTCTGGGATGTGGTCAACGAGTTTTTGTCACGTGACCGGCGCAGCTTCATGAAGGACTGTCATATTTATTACTTCAAACTGGCGCAGGAGTTATTCCCGAATTGTGAACTCATCGCCAATGAGGATACCGAGCGTACATGGGATGCCTTTACAGGTGATTCCAGCCGCTTTTATCTCTACCTGCAACATCTGCTGCTAAGCGGGTGCAAGGTGGACGGCATCGGCATGCAGTACCATCTTTTCTCAAAGAAAGAAGTGCTTCACGAGCGGCTCAACACGTCGTTGAATGCGGAAAACCTGCTTGCCTGCCAGTCGTTTTACGCCACCTTCGCCAAGGATATCCATATCAGCGAAATCTCGATCCCGTCTTATAACGAGCCGGGCAAGGGCGAGGAAATCCAGGCGAGAATGACCGAGAACCTGTTCAAAATCTGGTTTTCAGGCGAACAAAACCGTTCCATCGTCTGGTGGAATCTGGTGGACGGTTACGCCTCGCAACTGCTGCAATGGGGCTGGGACGAGAATATTTTCGGGGCGGGCCTCTTCCGCAAGGACTTGACGCCCAAGCCGGCCTTTCTGGTGGTTGAAAACCTGATCAATAAAAAGTGGCATACCGAGCAGTCCCTGACCACCGACCAGAACGGGTACGCGACCTTTAACGGCTTTCACGGCAAGTATCTTGTGACGATCGAGAAGAACGGCCATAAGACCGTAATCCCCATGCATTTCAATAAAGCCCATTATTCCTGCAGCACCCAGATATAAAGGGCGAACCCAGGGCAAACGCATCTAAATCACCAGAAAATCAAGAGTTTTGACAGAATATACAAAATGATCAGAATGGTAAGTTGGCTTTACGGCATCGAATATCTCAAATATTCAGTAAATTTTGTTCATTCTGTCAAAGAATTCGTTCATTCTAATAGGAATTTAGATGCGTCTGCCATGAGGGCGAACCCACCCCCATATTGACTCTCACCCTCAAAACCAATACTGTGTTGAGTTCATTCAAGAAAGGACTCTGAAGTCGTATGACGACACAGTTAATTGCAGCACGAAAAGGGATCATTACCGGGGTCATGGAAACCGTCGCCCGCTTTGAGGGCGTTCCGGCCACGTTGGTCCGAGATGAAATTGCGTCAGGCCGGGCCGTTTTGCCCGCCAATCCCGCCCACCCCATGGCGAAGCCCGCCATTGCCGGCCGCGTCTTCCGCACCAAGGTGAACGCCAATCTGGGCCGCTCCACTGAACGCTCTGAATCAGGGGAAGAACTCTGTAAACTGGACATCGCCCTGAAGGCGGGAGCCGATTTCGTCATGGACCTGAGCGTCGGCGATGACCTGGCCGCCATCCGGGCGGGGATGCTCAAAGCCAGCCCGGTTCCCCTGGGCACCGTGCCCATGTATGAGGCCATTTCACGGATGAATGGCAAAGCCATGGATCTCACCGCCGAGGTGCTGATCCAGGTAATCAAGGAACAGGCGGAACAGGGCGTCGACTTCATGACCCTCCATGCCGGCCTGCTCCGGCACCATGTCCCCCTCGCCCTGAAACGTAAACTGGGCATTGTCAGCCGCGGCGGATCTTTACTGGCCGAGTGGATGCTGGTCCACAAAAAGGAAAACCCCCTTTTCACCCACTGGGACGAGATCATCGAAATCTGCCGCAAACACGACGTCACCGTTTCCCTGGGCGATGGACTGCGCCCGGGCTGTCTGGCCGATGCTAGTGATGACGCCCAGTTTGCCGAACTCGATACCCTGGCCGAGCTGGTGAATTGGTGCCGCCGGGATGGCGTCCAAGTCATGGTGGAAGGACCCGGTCATGTCCCCTTCAATCAGATCCAGGCCAATATGGAGCGCCAGCAGAAAATTTGTGATGGGGCCCCCTTCTACGTACTGGGTCCGGTCGTCACCGATATCGCACCCGGCTACGACCATATCACCTCCGCCATCGGGGCCACGTCCGCAGCCTATTATGGCGCCTGCCTGCTCTGCTATGTGACGCCCGCCGAGCATCTGGGTCTGCCCACCGGCGAAGAGGTGCATCAGGGCGTGATCGCCTACCGCATCGCCGCCCATGCGGCCGATGTGGCACGTGGATTGCCGGGTGCCCGCGTGGTGGATGATGCCATGGCGGATGCCCGGTTCGCCTTTGACTGGAAACGCCAGTTCGAACTCTCCCTGGATCCGGAACACGCCCGGAAACGTTACGAACAAACCCGGGTCTGCAAAGAGAGTGAAGCCGATCATTGTTCCATGTGTGGACCCGATTTCTGCGCCATGCGTACCAGTAAGCGAATTTATGAGCACAAAGCCGATTGATCAACTCCTTGAAGTGATGCGCAAACTGCGGGATCCTGAAACAGGGTGTCCGTGGGATCGCGAGCAGAATCTGGAAACACTCAAACCGTTCCTGATCGAGGAATGTTACGAGTTGATTGACGCCATTGATTCCGGCGATGTGGCGAAGCACAAGGATGAGCTGGGCGATATGCTGCTCCAGATCGTCTTTCAGGTTCAGCTCCGCCAGGAGAAGGGGGAGTTCGGGTTTGACGATATCTGCAACGGCCTGATCGAAAAAATGGTCCGCCGCCACCCGCATGTCTTCGGCAACACCACCGTCACCGGTTCCAAGGATGTGCTGACCCAATGGGAGCAGATCAAGAACAAGGAAAAGAAAACCGGAAAACGTTCCGTGGTGGACGGCGTCCCCAACCACCTCCCCGCGTTGATGAAAGCCCATCAGGTTCAAAGCCGGGCCGCCCGGGTGGGCTTCGACTGGTCCGCCATTCATGATGTCATGGCCAAGCTGGAAGAGGAACTGGAAGAGACCAAGGAAGCCATGCGCTCGGGTAATAAGGAACATATTGCCGAGGAGATCGGGGACCTGCTCTTCTCTGTTGTCAACCTCAGCCGCTTCCAGAAGTTACACGCGGAAGAACTGCTCGCGGCGACCGTCCGCAAGTTTTCGCGCCGGTTTCAAGCGGTGGAAGGCCATGTCCATGCGGCAGGCAAACAGATGACCGACTGCACCTTGGCCGAGTTGGATGAATACTGGAATGCCGTCAAACGCGAGGAGCGACAGAACGTCGCCACCCCCTGATCGGATTGATCCCTATGAGTGTAAAATTCAAAGACTATTATGAGATTCTGGGCATTCCGCGCACGGCCAGTGCGGAAGAGATCAAGAAAACCTACCGCAAGTTGGCGCGCAAATATCATCCTGATCTGAACAAAAGCGCTGGTGCCGAAGCCCGTTTCAAGGAAATTGGCGAAGCCTATGAAGTGCTGAGTGATCCCGCCAAACGAGGCCGGTATGACCAGTTGGGACGAGACTGGCAGTCTGGCCAGGAGTTCCGCCCCCCTACCGGTGGCCCCTTCGACTTTGGCGGCACCCCGGGAGGCGGCGGACGCGGCTTCCAAGGCCAGGACATGGGCGAGTTCAGTGATTTCTTCGAGATGCTGTTCGGGCAGAACCGGGGTGGCCGCTCCTCTCGCGGCGCTCCTCAAAACATGTGGGGTGGCGGCGAAGGATTCCCCTCCCAGGGGCAGGATCATGAAGCCGAGATCTCGATCACGCTGGAGGAGGCGTGCCACGGCAGTACCAAAAGCATCAGCCTGCAAACCTCCAATCAGGATCCACGGGCTCGCACCCATGCCCAGACGAAAACCTATCAGGTCAAAATCCCCGCTGGCATCAGCGAAGGAGCCAGGATCCGGCTGGCCGGACAAGGCGGAACAGGGCCAGGCGGGGGTACCGCCGGTGACCTCTATTTGACCATCCACATTACCCCGCACCCCATCTTCAGGATTGAAGGGAATAATCTCGAGATTGATTGCCTGTTGACTCCCTGGGAGGCGGCCCTGGGCGCAAAAGTCGCGATTCCCACCTTGCAGGGTCAGGCGTTTATCACTATTCCCCCGGGAACCGAATCCGGCCAGCGTCTCCGCCTTCGCGGCAAAGGAATGCCCCAAAAGCGGGGGGTGGAGCCCGGAGACCTCGTGGCCATCATCCGGATCGTGGTCCCCAAACATATGTCCGCGAGGGAGAAAGAACTCTTCGAGGAACTCGCCAAAGTTTCCGCGTTCAACCCGCGGGTGTAAAACGGGTGGGTGAAAGGGATTAGGATTAGGATTAAGATTACGATTAAGATCAGGAGAGCCGCCCTATGACCAGTTGCCAAGCCATTGCCTCATTGAGCCCGGGATTGTATCTTTACCTAACGGGGCTTGTATTCTGGTTTGGCGCCTGCATGGGAAGCTTCCTTAACGTATGTATCTACCGGATCCCCCGTGAAGAATCCGTAATCAGCCCCGGCTCGCACTGTCCCCATTGCAATCACGCCATCCGCTGGTACGACAACATCCCGCTCGTCAGCTTCTGCGTGCTGCGGGCCCGGTGCCGGCATTGCCAGGGTGCCATTTCGCCGCGCTACGTCATCGTGGAAACCCTGATTGCCGTGCTCTTTGTCATGGTATGGCTCAAACTCAACCCGGCGCCGTTTCTGGCCATGACGCACATCTGTCACTTTGCCATCATTCCCATCTTCTGGTTGGCGGTTTTCGGCCTGGCCCTGGGTACCTTTGTGGACCTGGAACACATGATCATCCCGGACCGGGTATCATTGGGTGGGATCGTGCTGGGTCTGGGATTCAGCACGCTGGTGCCGGCCTTGCAAGGCCAGCCGGATGCGTATGGCGGCTTTGTCTCATCCCTGCTCGGGGGCTCGCTGGGGGTCGGGCTGTTATGGGCGATTGCCGTGCTGGGCAAACTGGTTTTCCGCAAGGATGCCATGGGGATGGGCGATGTCAAACTCATGGGCGCCATTGGCGCGTTTCTGGGCTGGCCGGCCGTCGTCTTCACCCTGATGGCCTCCTCCTTCCTGGGAGCCGGCTTCGGGGTTTCAATGATTCTTGCCGGCAAAAAAGAGATGCAAAGCCGCATCCCGTTCGGTCCCTACATTGCGGCGGCCGCCCTGATCTGGATGCTGTGGGGCCCCACCATCCTGAACGCCTATCTTAATTGGCTCATGCCGCCGGTGGGGTAATGACTACACCGACCACCGGGCGAAAAAGCCGGTGGGGAGAACGCGTCGGCAGGCGGCATTTTTCATGACCATCGTACCGGCCTCGATCTTACCCCCGAACCGGTCCAGCCAGGGCACCAGCAGATTTTTCATCAGGGGCGGGGAAAAACCGAGCGTGTGACAGGTAAACAACACGAACCGGGGCCGGTCTGACATCAGCGGTAACAGCGAATCCAGCAACGGCATCAAGTGTTCTTCCAGGATCCACTTCTCACCGCCAGGGCCTTTTCCGTAACTAGGGGGATCGAAAATGATGGCGTCATATTTCCGTTCACGACGCCCTTCCCTTGCCACAAATTTGGTGACATCATCGGTGATCCACCGGATCGGGGCGGCCTTGAGCCCGCTGGCCTCCGCATTCCGCCGCGCCCAATCATTGATATCCTGAACCGCATCCACATGGCAGACCTCGGCCCCGGCCCGGGCGGCCTGAAGCGTCATCGCCCCGGTGTAGGCAAACAGATGCAGCACCCGGCAGGGGGCCGGCCCGGTCTTCACCTGATCCGCCACCCAATCCCAATGGCAGGTATGCTCGGGAAACAGCCCCATATGCCCGAAGCCGGTCGGCTTGATCATAAACGTGAGATCATCCCATTTAAGCGGCCACTGGGGGGGCGGCGGGCGGGTAAAGGACCAGTCCCCACCCCCGGTGTTGCTGCGATGATAGACCCCAACGGCCTGTTTCCACAGGTCCGGCCGTTCCGGATGCCACAACGCCACCGGCGAGGGACGGTTGAACACATAGGAGCCGAATCGCTCTAGCCGGCATCCATCACCCGCATCCAGAAACTCATAATCCGAAGTTGTCCGTGCCGCCAGTTCCATAAACCGCCTCATTCTTTAAGAAATTGAACCCGCCAGAAAAAAATGCCGCCCCAGGTCAGTTTTCTTCTTGTGGGAGGGGCACTACGTGCCGCGACTGGCCATCTCAGGACCCAACAGAGTCTGTCGCGGCGCATAGCGCCCCTCCCACAAGAAAAACTGGCAAGCCATTCACTCCATTGGTAATATCGGAACCCTTCGCAATGAACAAGACTACATTTTTAAAACTGATCGGCGCGGTGAACGCCAGCGAGTCCGGGGTTGAACCCAAAGCCGATGCGCCGTTGATTCTGCTGGTGGGAAACCCGAATGTCGGCAAAAGTGCCCTCTTCAACCGGCTGACCGGTCAATATGTGACCGTATCCAATTATCCGGGCACCACCGTTGAAGTGTCCCATGGTCATTGCCAGGAATTGGGCCGTGACTGCGAAATTGTCGACACCCCCGGCACGTACAGCCTGCTCCCCATTACCGAGGAGGAACGGGTGGCCAGCGACATCCTCTTTTCCCCACGGGTCAAAGTGGTGGTGCATGTGGTGGATGCCAAAAACCTGGACCGCATGCTCGGGCTCACCCTGCAACTGATTGAGACCGGGCGGCCGGTGGTCCTCGCGCTGAACATGATGGACGAAGCGCGCGCCCTCGGCATCACCATTGATCATGCCACCCTTTCGGAGCGACTGGGCATCCCCGTCATCCCCACCGTGTCACTGACCGGGGAAGGGATCAATAAACTGATTGCCCGGCTCAAGACGCCACCGCCCCTCTCCATGCTCCGGACCGAATGCGGCTCCATCATCGAGCAGGGCATTATCGCCATTGCCACCCTCATGTCCCCCGCCAGTTCCATTTCGCCGCGGACCCGGGCCACCCTGCTGTTGCAAAGTGACCTGCGGGAACAGGAGCGGCTGGTCAGGGAAGTCGGCGAAAAAACTGCCGCGAACATTCTCGACATCGTGGCCAACACGAAAGCCAAGCTGAATCACTCCCCGCATTATTACGTCACGCTCTCCCTGCGCACCCATACGGGCCAACTCCTGGAAGGCTGCCTGAGCCTTCCCGTCCGGGCCCCCGCCCGGATACGGAACCTGATCAACCGGATCTGCACCCAGCCCCTCACCGGCTACCCGCTGGTCTTCATCGTCCTCTACTTCGGCCTCTACCAGTTCGTGGGCCAGTTCGGCGCCGGCACCTGCGTGAACTTTCTTGAAAACAGTGTCTTTAAAACCCACCTCATTCCGTGGATCATCCGCATGGTGGACGCCCTGCATCCCTGGGCGCCCCTGCGCGACTTGCTGATCGGGGAATACGGGGTTCTGACTCTTGGGCTACGTTATGCCATTGCCATCATCTTCCCGATCGTCGGCGCCTTTTTCCTCTTCTTCGCCACCCTTGAGGATAGCGGCTATCTGCCACGCCTGGCCCTGCTGGTTGACCGGGGATTCAAACGCATCGGCCTGAATGGCCGCGCGGTCATCCCCATGGTGCTCGGCTTCGGGTGCGACACCATGGCCACCCTGGTCACCCGGACTCTGGAAACAACCCGGGAGCGCATCATCTGCACCATTCTGCTGGCGTTAGCCATTCCCTGTTCCGCCCAATTAGGGGTCATTATCGGGTTACTCTCCGGCCAGGGCGCCGCCCTGGCCATCTGGGCCTTGGTCGTCACCGGGGTCATGCTCCTGACCGGCTGGCTGGCCGCCAAACTGTTACCCGGCGAGCCGCCCATGTTTTACATGGAGCTCCCGCCCCTGCGTCTGCCCACCCTCGGCAATGTCCTGATTAAAACTTACTCCCGTATGGTCTGGTATTTCCGGGAAATCCTGCCGATGTTCATCATCGCCAGCGTCCTGATCTGGATCGGCCAGATTACCGGCCTGTTCCAACTCCTGATCAAAAACCTGATCCCCGTTATCCGGGCGCTGGGGCTGCCGGACGAGTCAGCGGTCGCCTTCCTGTTCGGATTCTTCCGCCGTGATTACGGGGCGGCCGGGCTCTACGACCTGCAAAAAACCGGCCTGATGACCGCCCATCAGCTCACCGTGGCGGCTATTACCCTGACGTTGTTCCTGCCCTGCATCGCCCAGTTCCTGGTCATGCAGAAGGAGCGGGGTACCAAGGTGACCTTATGGATTTCGGCAGGGGTGCTGGTCACCGCCTTTTCGACCGGGTATCTGACCCATATCGTCTTACTCTGGATGCATTTCTAATGAAGTGTTCATTTTGCCAACGCGAATTTGATGACGAGCAGGCCAAAGATGCCTGTAGTGGCTGTCCGTCGGGAGGGGGCTGCCATCTGGTGAAATGCCCTTATTGCGGGTATGAATCGCCACGAGAGCCGGGACTGATCAAAAAGATCCGGGCCTTTTTCAAAAAGAATAACAGGGAGAAAAATCATGAATGACCCCCGGATTGAGGAAGTCCTTGAGGATCTGTATCTCCAGCACGAGCGCCACACACGTCCGCCGCGTCCAGCCACTGACGACACGCTGAAGGCTGCGGTAGCGGCCGGGCTGATTACCCTCACGGCCGGCCAGCCCACCCTCACGGAAAGCGGCCTGCAAGGAGGCCGCGACGTCGTGCGCCGGCACCGTCTTGCGGAATGCCTGCTCAAGGATGTCCTGCAGGTCACCGGGGAAGAAGCCGAGGAAGACGCCTGCCAGTTTGAGCATATTTTACGCCCGGGACTGGAAGACAAAATCTGTACCCTGCTCGGGCATCCCCTGACCTGCCCCGACGGCCATCCCATCCCGCGCGGGAACTGCTGCCTCAAAGCCGCAGAGGATCGTGTGCAGGAAGTGGGTCCCCTCTGCGACGGACGCGCCGGCCAGCGGGGGGTGGTCGCCTACCTGAGCACGCGGGATAACCGCGAGATCCAGAAATTGATGGCCATGGGCATCCTGCCCGGCTCCGACGTCTGCCTGATCCGGCTCTTCCCATCGTACATCTTTGAAATCGGACAAAGCCAATTCACCGTGGATCGAATCCTCGCGGAAAAAATCTTTGTACATTGGCAGTGAATGCCAGCATTCAGAAGTCGGAATTCAGAACGAAAGCCATAACACGATGACCTACACTATTCGTAAAACCAAACAGGCCCCGGAACTGAGCGGAAACTGGAATGATGCCCTCTGGAGCCAGGCGGAAACCTTGAAAGTTGAATCCTTCCACCCGCGGGGTTCCGACCACCGCCCCGGTGTTCAAGCACGGCTGCTCTATGATGACGCCCATATTTATGTCCACTTTCAAGTGGATGACCGATACGTCCGGAGCGTGATCACCCAGCCCCAAGGCCCGGTATGCACGGACAGTTGTGTTGAATTTTTCTTTAAACCCAAACCGGACGGCGGGTACCTGAACGTTGAAGTCAATGGGGGGGGCACGTTTTTATGCTCCTATGTTGAGAACCATCGCCGCGTCCCGGGGGGATTTGAGAAATTTACCCAGCTCGATGTGAGCTGGCTGGCCCAAATCCGCTGCCATCACAGCCTGCCGGACGTCGTGGAACCCGAACTGACCGCCCCCTGTCTATGGCATCTGGCCTATGCCCTACCTCTCGCCCTGATTGAATCCTGCACCGGGCCACTAGGGCCTCTTGCCGGACAAACCTGGACGGCGAATTTCTACAAATGCGGCGATAAAACCTCCCACCCGCACTGGGGTTCCTGGGCGCCGATCGGGGAAGAGCTGAACTTTCACATGCCCGAATTCTTCGCGCCCATCCGTTTCGGGGAATAACGACCTAAAAATTAATTCACCCCTCACCAAAAAACACCTTGAAACCACCCCGTTTTAACCGCTAGTATCCCGTCCTATGAAAACCTACGCATACATACTGACGTTTCTGGCTGCGGCCATGGTTAGCACCTATACGTTCGCATCCGGCGCAGACGGCTCAGCCTATCAAGGCGCGCTCTTTAACGGCGACTCCACAAAGCTTTATGATACCCCGCACAATGGCGGCCCCCGGCTTTTCAGCGTCGGGGTGGGTGTGGAGCAGCAAAAGCGCGGCATGGAATACGATAATGGCTTCGCAGGCAGTGATTTGGAAGTCAATCACATGGCGGCTACCATTGGCTTTGATGCCACCAAATGGCTGACGTTATACGGTGGCTTGGGCGGGGCTGATGTGAAACTCGGTAACCAGAACCTGAACTCTGAAAACAGCGATTACAATGCGGAATGGCAAGTGGGCGGACTGATTCGCCTGCTGGATTACCTTGTGCTGGAACCCTGGAATGATACGGATCAGTACTGGGTGGGCCTTGACCTGAATTCCTATTTCCGCAATACCACGGTGGATTCAGGAAACTCATCTGACAATCTGTCGGAAATTTTCTCCTCCTTGACGATGAGCTTCTATTCTAAACCCGAAAAACCGGGATCATGGAATCGGGTGGGTTTTTACGTCGGGCCCGCCTTCTCCTCCATGTCTTTCGGAGATCAATCAGAGAGCCAGTTATTCGGCGTGATCGGGGGCTTGCAACTGAACCCCTCCGCAAACGTTGGCATCAAGTTGGGCTTCGAGCAGTTTGACAATACGGGAATGGGTGCGAGCGTTACGTTCCACTTCTGATAACGCTCACTCGATCCCCGCTTCAATTTCGTGCCGCTGTTTCTCCAACTCGGCCAGTTCCTGCCGCCAGAACGCCTGACTGCCCCAGTCAGGTGACAGGCGGGCAAATCCTCCATCCGCCTTCTGACGGGCACACCAAGCGGTGAAATGGATGAAATGCATGGCCCTCAGGGGCTCGATCAGCTTCAGCGTTTCATAGGGGAAATTCCGGAACGTCTCATAGCCGTCGAGCAATAAATCCAGCTCACCCCGGGCGCGGGGAAGCCGATCCGGCAGAATCATCCAGAGATCCTGAACGGCAGGTCCGACCGCCATATCATCGAAATCCAGCAGATGATAGCCCTCCCCGGGCCGGAACAGGATGTTCCCCCTATGGCAATCGGCATGCAACCGCAGGGTCTCCACACCCTCAAAGAGGGGCGTGATCTCCTTTACCAGGGAAACAACACACTCCTCATAGGCGCGCCGGTACTGGGCGGGCAACGTACCCGAGCGCAGAATAAAATCCAAGTGCGCCAGGGTGGAGCGTTGGGGATGAAGCAGGAGCCGGTCACGCGGCGTCCGGTTGCTGCCGATGACGTGCATCCGGCCTATCAGCCGCCCCAACTGCACCCAGTCTTCCGGTGAAGGCTCATCCAGGGGGCGCCCGCCCCGTTTCGGGAACACCGCGAACCAGGTGTCCCCTATCTTGTGGAGCAACTGACCATCCGCCCCGGGGATCGGCGGCACCACGGGTAGCTCCGCCGCCGCCAGTTCCTTCAGGAAATCCAGCTCATCCTGCAGGGCATCATAACTCCACCGGCCCGGCCGGTAGAATTTCACAATCAGAAATCCTCCGGCATCCAGCCCCACCTCATACACCCGGTTGATATAGCTATTGAGAGGCCGACAGAGGTTGCTGCAACGCACCTGAAGCGCATCCTCCACCGCATTGATCACGGTATCGGGATCAAGATGACTAAAATCAGCAACTTCAGTAGACATCGGGCTCCTCACGAGATGGGATATTTAATTCCCATCAGTTTGGAAACCGCGCGGCAATGATCCGTCCACTCGGCCTGCTTCCACTCCTGGCCCGCTTTAATCCGGGCTTGATACCATCCGAAGTCCAATCCCATCGGCGCGCCGAGGTGCGTCTTCTTCCGGATCGACTCACCGGGATCCATCGTTTCAAGCTCATTCAAATTGGCTTTGATGTAATGATAGGCATCCCGGAAGGGCATGCCCTGGCCGACCAGCTCGAGGGCGCGATCCGTGGCAAACACCCCCGGCGTAAAGCCTTTCAACAGGGCCTCCCGGTTGACCTCCATCCGCTCAATCATCTGGGGCAGAATGGCCAGACATCCACGCGTGATGGAAATGCCCTCCATGAAGGGCCCCTTGGTTTCCTGCAAGTCGCGGTTATACCCGCTGGGCAACCCACGGGCGATATCGAGCACCGCCATTTCACAGGCCATCACCCGCGCCACCCGGGCGCGGACCAATTCGACCACGTCGGGATTGTTCTTCTGGGGCATAATGCTGCTCCCGGTTCCGTATTCGACCGGCAGCGTGAAATAACCGAACTCGGGCATGGTGTACAGCATCAGGTCCTGCGCCATCCGGGAAAGGGACAGCATCACCTGAACCATGGCCTGGAGGATCAAGGACTCGATTTTGCCCCTGGCATTGTTCGCATAGAGTACGTTATGCACCGGCCGGCTGAAACCCAGCAGCTGGGACGTCAACTCACGGTCCACCGGGAGGGGCACGCCATAACTTGCCGCTGATCCAAGCGGACACTGGTCATTCAACTCGTACACCCCCATCAGGAGTGACACATCATCCAACAGGCTCTCCGCATGGGCGGAGGCCCATAACCCCACGGAACTCGGCATGGCCGGCTGCATATGGGTCCGGCCCACCATGGGGACCGCCACATGACGGTGGGCGAATTGCACCAGCGCGCCGGCCAGCGTCAGCACTTCGCCCACGAGCCCAATCAGTTGCTCGCGTGCAAATAAACGCAAATCCAGGGCCACCTGATCATTCCGGCTCCGGCCCGTGTGAATTTTCTTTCCAAGATCCCCCAGCTTCGCCGTCAAGATCCGTTCCACGGCCAGATGCACATCCTGGTCATCCATGGAAATGGAAAACTGCCCGTTGGCCGCACGCTGCATAATGGCCGCCAGTTCACGGATCACGGAACGCCGCTCGGACTCGGTGATGATTCGGGGGCGTACCGGCATGCGGGCCAGCATTGTGGCATGCGCGGCGGACCCGACGCAATCGGCCTGCACCAGCGCTAAATCCAACTGCAGGTCGCTTCCCGCCGTGAAGTCCAAAACAGATGAGTCAATTGCACCAACGGTCGTTTTTCGTGTTGTTTTTCGAGCTGCCATATGATGTCCCTTTGTGTTCAATCTCTTTCTCTTTTCAGACTCAAGGCGTATCAAATCTTTTCTCCGCTTCGTCAAGATACGACTCTATACGGCTTTTCTCAAGTCCGGGAATCGCCTTCTCCTCGACCAGTCCAGCCGGCTGATCCCGCTCCCCGGTCATCGTCTTTTCATACTCATCGATATACACTTTACGGGAGAGCGTTTGCCGGGTCAGTTTCTTCATGGCGGCCTCCGCCTGCCTGAGACGCCGGCTTAACACCAGGCCCCAGGCACCGTGCGCCACTCCCTCATAAAAGAGCACATAGTTCCGGCCCACCTCCACAAACTCGGGCGCCGTTCCAAGCGTCAATCTCTGAATGCCCACCATTTTGTTACCCGCCAACGTGGTGATTTCGGGATACTTCCTGCGCGCGACGATCACCTCCTGCGGGCTCAACAGCAACCGTTCAGCCCCGTCCGGACGTGAGGGGGATACCTGCAACCAAAGCTCGGCACGCAACGTCTCAATCATTTCCGGGGTAACCTCCCCGAATTCCCGCACCCAGTCACCCGCAAAGACCAGACGGACGGTCGCATTGGTACCCGCAACGGCAGGGGGAGGGAGAGGGGCGAGAAAACTCAACAGTAATAAACCCATCGAAAGAAAGCGGCCCGGTCCGATCATTTAATTCCCCACCGGAACCAAGGTCAAATCGGCCCGTCGTTCTTCTATCGCCACCGTCCGGAGGGCATCAATCACCCTTTTCTCATTCACAATGTCGGGCAAGATCGAGGCAAAGAATCCGGTCGACAGCGCTAACGTCTTGCCCGGAAGGGGTAAATGCCCGAGGTGCCCGTTTTCAGGCATGAAGACCCCCCCTTGAAAGCCGCCTCTGAGGCACAGGGTAACCGGAAGGCTTACTTTTGCCAGAAAGGCCGGATTGGTGGCAGGGGTCCAGGTAAAAGAGGCATAAAGCTCAAAGGCCCCCGGCTTGAGGTCGATGGTCAAGGCCTTGAGATGCCGGACTCTGGCCCGCTCGACCAGAAACCCGTTCAACTCCCCCTCCTGAAAATCAAGCGTCATGGGGCGATTGTAGGAAAGGGCCCGCAGAACCGCACCCAGTTTGACGGGCACCTGCCGGGAACCGGCCGCTTCCATGAACACCGGGGTCGGCGGAACCGGCCAGAAGGCAAGCGCTAACAGGACGAATACGGCCAGCAGCACGATACCGGTAAGCCCCCGGCGGATCCATTTCCCAAGCTCAAACTCACGCCGGTCTTCAAGCTCCTCCATCGAGGTATCACGCAGATCGAGTTTTTGACCACATTGGGCGCAAAAAATCCGTCCGAGCTCATTTTGAAACCCACAGGTCGCACATTGAATTTTAATAGCCATAAAACCGCTCCGGCAGCATCCTCCGGGATGCAGGTTATTCAGACTGTTTGGGGATTATTTCTTTTCACCGGCACTGGGTTTGGCACTCGGAGTTGGGGACGAACTGGGCGTCGGACTGGGCGTCGGCGAAGCACTGGCCCCGGAGTCAGCCTTTGCCCCGCTGTTATAGCTGGAGCTACGGTAGTCCGTCTGGTAGAACCCCGACCCCTTGAAAATAATTCCGGCCCCGGATCCCATCAGCCGCTTCACCGCCCGCTTACAGGTCGGGCACCGTTTCAGCTTTTCGTCTTTAATCCCCTGGTAAAGATCGAACTTTCCGCATTTCTTGCACTCGTACTCATATGTCGGCATAGCACTTCACTCCTCAACCCGAACTTACCAAAATGAGCCCTGTTTATATCGAGGCAGACCTAGCCTGTCAATTGTGCTATAAACACGGGCAACAGCAATGACAACGAAGAATAGCAGGTAAATCATGGATATTGAAAAGAATCTCAATTTAGGTGAACAACCCCTTGCGGCCATTATGGCGGAACGCGGCCTGACACGCCATGATTTGATCGCCCAGTCAACCGAACCGATTACCTTTAAAATGGTGGCGCGGGCGTGCAAAGGGCGGCGCTTGACAACCAACGTCAAACTCAAAATCCTGAACGCGCTGAACAAGACCTCAGAGCGGCAGTATGTGCTGACTGACCTGTTTAATTACCGGTAGGCTTGATTTGCTCTGAAATCCAGACGGATAGGGCCCGCCCGCTCTTGAGGGTCTCCTCAGGGATGGTAAGGCGGCTCCTGGCGGCCAGGTGGGCGGCATACTTGAGTTGCGCCTCACTGGGGCCGCCCGCGATCGCCCGGGCCGGGGGCACGACAAAGCCCATTTTGTTATGAACGCCTTTACAGAACCGCTGCCAGGTTTCCTGATTTTCCACCACCCGGTCCAGAACCGCCTCCATCCGGCTGGTTAATTCATAATCGATGACCCAGGAGTGTTTGGCCCGCAGGAAATCGATCAACGTTTCCCCGGGCAGCAAGGGCACGACTTTGCCCTTTTCCTCTTTCACATACCCGCGGTCAGAAATATTTTTGGTGATCGCCGCGTAGGTGGAGGGGCGCCCGATCCCCAGACGTTCCAGTTCCTTCACCAGCGATCCCAGGGTGAACCGCCCGGGGGGCTTGGTTTTTTTCTCTTCCAGGCTTTCCCGCTCCTTGGCCACCCGTTCCCCGACGGTCAACGCAGGAAGCGTCTGCAGTTTTTCTTCAGTCCCCTTCCCGTCCTTCTCCTTGTCTTCCTCGCCATCCGCATAGACCTTGAGAAAGCCGTCAAATTTCAGGACCCGTCCGGTTGCCTTGAAGGTTTCGCCCGCCACATCAAACAGTAACAGCGTGGAATCATAGCGGGCCGGCGCCATCTGGCTGGCGACGGCCCGCAGGAAAATCAATTCGTAAAGCCGGACATGTTCAGGCGAAAGCTGTTCCCGGGCGATCCGATCCGCGCATTCGGCCGTCGCATGCATATGGGTGGGGCGAATCCCCTCATGGGCCTCTGCCTGAGAATTTTTGGATTTGTGCTGATTCGGTTTGGCCGGGAGATACTCGACGCCCACCGCCTGCTCCAGAAATTTGCGGATTTCCGCAATAAACGCTTCATCCATCCTGACCGAATCCGTACGGTGATACGTAATCAACCCATGGTCAAACAGGGCCTGCGCCAGCTTCATGGTCTGTTCTGGGGTGTATTTCAGCCGGGAGGCCGCCGCGGCCTGCAAATCAACGGTCGTAAACGGGGGCTTGGCCGCCTGCTTGGTCTCTTTCTTCTCGACTTTATTGGCCGTTGCATGCGTTTCGCCCGCGATCCGGCTGATGAGTGCGGCGGCATCGGACTGCGTTTCAAATTTCCCCTTCACATGATAGGCCAGGAATGAGGTCCCGTCTTTATTGAGCTGGATATTCAGGAGCCAGTATAAAGAAGATGAAAAGTTCCGGATCTCCCGTTCGCGGTCGACCACCAACCGGACCGCCGGTGACTGGACCCGCCCCACGCTATACTTATTATGCAGGCTCCTGCTGGCAATCGGGGAAAGGATATAGCCCACCAGGCGATCGCCGATTCTACGCCCGAGAAACGCATGGTAGAGCCCGGCATTCGTCTGTTCAAAAGGGACCGCTTTCGCCAGGGAGTCTTTAAGCCCTTTCGCCGTCACCTCATAGATTTCCATCCGGAGGCAGGCCTTGGCCACCGATTTGACCTCCTCATAAATATGACAGCTGATGGCATACCCCTCCCGATCCGGGTCACCTGCCAGCATTACCGTCTCCCCTTTGGCGGCTTTCCGCAACTCTTCGGGTAGATGCTTTTTCTTCTCGTGATAGACAAACGTCGGCTCATAGGTCTGCAGATCAACCCCGATGAGGGAATCCGGAAGGTCCTTGAAGTGCCCGACGGTCGACAGGGTCTTCACCCCCAGGATCGACTGGATTTTTCTGGCCTTGGTTGGGGACTCCACGATAATCAGCATACGTGGAGATAACCTGCCCGAAGACCGGTCAAAATGCAAGCCGGTACACAAGGGGAAACCACTTGACGCCCGCTCTGTTTGAATCCATACTCAAACGGCAACACATTCAACAGAACGTACGGAGATCACCTCATGAGCCTGAATGCTTTTGTGCAGTCATTTATGGAGAAATTCCCTCTGGAAGGATTGACGTTTGATGACGTCTCCCTGATCACGCAGTATGCCGATTTCCTCCCCGAACAAGCGGATATCCGTAGCCGCCTGACACGCAACATCACCCTCAACATGCCCTTTGCCAGTGCCGCGATGGATACCGTTACAGAAAGTCCCATGGCCATTGCCATGGCCCTCATGGGAGGCATCGGGATCATTCACAAGAACCTGTCACCCAAACGCCAGGCCGATCATGCCGCGCGCGTCAAGCACTACCTGAACGGCTTGATCCGGGCGCCCATCGTGTTCCGCGCCTCGGATACCCTGGAGACCGTCCAGAAGACCAAGGAACAGAAGGGCTTCACCTTCAGCGGGTTCCCCATTCTTGATGACAATGACCGGGTGGTCGGCATTTTGACCGCCGCCGACATCAAATTCGCCAATGACAATAAAGCCCGCGTCACCGAGGTCATGACCGCCCACGTCATCTCAGCCCCCTCAGATACGTCACTGCAAGAGGCCTACCGGCTGATGAAAAAACACCGGATCGGCAAATTGCCCCTGGTCGATAAAGACGGGAAACTGGCGGGGCTTTACAGTTTTTGTGATGTTCGGACTTTGGTTGAAAACGTTGAACCCCTTTACAACCGGGACTCGCGTTACCGCCTGCGGGTAGGTGCCGCCATCGGACCCAACGATCAGGAACGCGTGGCCATTCTTGCCAAGGAAGAAGTGGATGTGGTCGTGGTGGACACGGCACACGGCCACACCAAGGGCGTCATTGATATGGTCAAGTGGGTGAAACAGAATCACCCCGGCATTGATGTGGTGGCGGGAAATATTGCCACCGGGGAGGCCGCTGCGGCCCTCCTTGCCGCAGGAGCGGATGCGGTCAAAGTGGGGATCGGCCCCGGCTCGATCTGCACCACCCGCGTGGTCGCCGGCGTCGGCATCCCCCAGATCTCAGCAATCTACGATTGCGCCAAGGCCTTGAAAGGCGCCATCCCCATCATAGCGGATGGGGGTATCCGGCATTCGGGAGATGTCCCCAAAGCGATCGTCGCCGGCGCCGACACCATCATGGCCGGCTCCCTGTTTGCAGGCACAGATGAAAGTCCGGGCGAAAAGATTATTCATCAGGGCCGCCAGTATGTGGTGTACAGGGGGATGGGCAGCCTGGCTGCCATGCGGGAAGGCAGTGCCAGCCGGGAACGATACGGCCAGAGCAATATTCGCGAGGATGAATTGGTCCCTCAAGGAATTGAAGGAATCATCCCTTACTCCGGCTCAGTCCGCAAAGTGATGATTCAATATTGCGGAGGACTCCGGGCCTCCATGGGGTATTGCGGCTGTCGCACGATTGACGAATTCAAAATGAAGGGTCGATTTATTCGCGTGTCCACGGCCGGCGTGACGGAAGCGCACCCTCATGATGTCAAAATCATGAAGGAAGCACCGAATTACCGGTCTTAAGCAAGCAAGGAGAGTGCGATGAACCATGTCCTGATCATTATCCCGACCTATGATGAGAAAGAAAATGTCGGACCGCTATCCAAGTCCATATTGGAAATTGCCCCTGCGGTTGACATCCTGTTTGTTGACGCCAACTCCCCTGACGGGACGGGCGCCATTCTGGACACCCTGGCGGCCGCCGACGCCCGCATCTCGGTCCTGCATCAGCCCGGGAAATCCGGGCTGGGGCGCGCGTATATTGAAGGGTTCCAATGGGCGCTCAAGCGGCCCTATGAATTTATCTTTGAAATGGACGCCGATCACTCGCATAGCCCCCGTGAAATCCCCAATTTCCTCAAGGCGGCCGAACAGGCGGACTTGGTGTTGGGCTCACGTTATATCAACGGGATTCGCATCACCAACTGGCCCCTCAGCCGCCTCTTGTTAAGCATGGGCGGGGCGTTATATGTGCGCCTCCTGACCGGCATGCCCTTTGAGGATCCCACCGGGGGCTTCAAATGCTTCCGGCGCCAGGTACTGGAAGCCATTAATCTGGATAAGGTGAAGTCCAACGGGTATTCCTTCCAGATTGAAATGACCCATGCGGCCTGGCTGGAGGGCTTCAGGGTCAAAGAAATCCCCATTACCTTTGAAGACCGGCGGACGGGATATTCAAAAATGAGCGGCGGCATTTTCAGGGAGGCGCTCACCATGGTAGGCCTGCTCTGGGTCAAGAGCGGCCTTCGCCGCTCCCCGAAACGGAACACTCCGCCTCCGCCCAGGCCCGCATGATGAACCGACCCCGGGACATCCTCTCAGCGCTTCGCCCGAACCAATGGACCAAGAATGTCGTTGTTTTCGCCGCGTTTTTCTTCGCGCTGGGCGACAAAACCCTCTCCGTGCCGCTATCGTCCTTCTATCAGGTGCTGCTCGCCTGCCTGTTCTTCTGCTTTGCCTCCAGCGGGATTTACATCATCAATGATTTAAGTGATCTGAAGGCCGACCAGGTCCACCCGGCGAAGAAGTATCGGGCGATTGCGGCCGGTCGCGTATCCATCCCGCTGATCACCGGTATTTCTGCCGTTCTGCTGATCACCGCCTTGGGGGGCGCCTTCTGGATTTCCATCCCGTTTGGCCTTATTTTGAGCCTCTATATCGGCCTCCAGTTCATGTACACATTCTGGCTCAAGCGAATTGCACTGGTAGATATTTTCATCATTGCGCTCGGTTTTGTGTTGCGGGCGGCGGGCGGCGGACTGGCCATGCCGGTTCCGATCCCCATCTCTCCCTGGCTCCTGGTCTGCGCCTTTCTGCTGGCCCTCTTTCTTGCCCTGTGCAAGCGGCGCCATGAGAAACTGCTGCTGGATGAAGCGGCAGGAGCCCACCGGGCCAGCCTTGAGTTTTACGACACCAAGCTTCTGGATCAACTGATTGCGATTGTGAGCGCCACGACCATTGTCTCGTATTCCATTTACACGCTCTCCCCGGAAACCGCACATAAGTTCGGGACCCCCCTGCTGGCCATCACCATCCCTTTTGTCATGTTTGGAATATTCCGATATCTCGATCTGGTTTACCGGAAAGAAGGCGGGGGACGCCCTGAAAAAACGCTCCTGACTGACGTCACCCTGATCGTCGACCTCTGTCTTTTCGGCCTGTGCCTGCTGGGACTCTTTGTTTACACCCGCCACTTCACTCCTCACTTGTAACCCGGAGGCTGATGTGGTTAGTTACCCCCTTGTTCTGCTCACTATCGAAACGATGAAGGAGATTGCGGCGTGAAAATTTCATTAAATCTGAATCAGAATGATTACGCCACCCCGGAAGCCACGCGCGAGAAGGCCATCGAACGGGATGTGGAGGCCTGTAAACGGAATGACTGGGAGGCGAAAACGCGTCTGGTTCAAACGTTTATGCCCCTGCTGACCTCACTCGCCAAAAAACGCACCCAGGAAACCGCCACCCTGAACCGCTATATCGAAGCCGGAAAGGAAGGCTTAACTGACGCAGCCCGGCACTTCAATCAGACTTCCGGCACAAAATTCCAGCTTTTCGCCCTCAATTATATCGAGCAGGCCATGAACCGGGTCAACCGTCCGGGGTTCTTTGCCCGGCTTTTTGGGCGAACCTGACCCCGTCTCAACCCCTGAATCCGAATCTTTAGTGTAAATATGGTAAGGGAACGCATCACCAACCGGACGTTTCATGACACGTTCCTCGTCCCCCCACCCGCCCAGGACACCCTGATCCCCGCACGGTCACTCTATGAGGTCCCGCAGCCGCTGGAAGTCGATGTGGGCTGTGGCCGGGGCCGCTTTCTGATCGGTCGGGCGACTCATTGCCCGCATTTGAATTTCCTGGGTATCGACCTATCCCTGCTCCGTCTCCGGAAAATCGACCGGAGAGCCGTCACCGGTAACCTCGCCAATATCCGACTGATCCATGGCGAAGCCCTGCGCACCGTCGCCGCCCTGCCGGCTGAATCCGTCAGTACATTTTACGTCTACTTTCCCGATCCCTGGCCGAAACGACGCCATCATATCCGCCGGCTTGTCGCCCTCCCCTTTGTGGAGGCCATCACCCAAGCGCTCGCTCCGCATGGAAAAATCCATCTCTGCACGGATCATAATGATTATTTCCTGACGATGCAGCGCGTTTGGCGCGGGGATCCACGCTACGCGGAAGTTGACCCTTATATCCCGGCCTCGGATGAAGAAACTGATTTCTGCCTGCTTTTCCAGAGCCAGGGGCTGGTGGCCAACCGCTGTTCGTTCCAAAAAAGGGTGTCTAACCTGATTGACGCTGAAGCACCCGTCGACTAAAGTGGTTTTTGGGGATTGGCAGACGCCTTCTCAACATCATATGGAGAAATTTATGAATAGCCGCAGTGGGTTATCGTTCGCAGATGTACTGATCATTCTAGCGGTGGTATTGCTGCTGGCCGCCCTGGCTGTCCCCAAATTCATCAAGGCACCTGATTACGGGAATGAAGAAGATTCGATTTTGACCAATGAGACCAGCGCCGCCGCCGATACAGACTCCACCAACCAGACCGATCGCCTGAAACGGTAATCAGGCGCACAGAATGGTGTTATCAATCAGGCGGGTGCCGCCGATTCGCACGGCCAGCGCCATCAGCACCGGTCGCTGTAACCCTGAGACGGGCTGAAGGGTTTCATTATCCACAAAGGCCACATAATCAATCACCAAGCCGGGCACCCCTCCCAGGATCGCGAGGACGGCGGCCTTGAGTTCGGGCACCGACCGTTCCCCGTCCCGAACCAATGCCTCCGCGACATCCAGTGACCGCCGCAAACACAGGGCCTGCCGCCGATCACCGGGTGAGAGGTATTTGTTGCGGGAACTCATGGCCAGACCATCGGGTTCTCGCACGATCGGCCCCACCACAATTTCCACGGGGATATTCAAATCCCGTACCAACCGCTGAATCACACGGCATTGCTGGGCATCTTTTTGTCCGAAAACCGCGACGTCGGGTCGGGTAATGTTGAATAATTTCGCCACAACCGAGGTGACTCCCCGGAAATGACCCGGCCGGCTTGCTCCGCACAGCACGGTTGACAGGGCAGTTTCTTCAATAAATACGCTATGATCCGCCGCATACATTTCCGCCGGGGCAGGATGAAAAATACAATCCACTCCAGCCTTGACGCATAAGGCCCGATCCCGCTCAAAGTCACGGGGATAGCTGGCCAGGTCCTCACCAGGAAGAAATTGGATCGGATTGACAAAAATACTGAGGATCACCACCTCCGCACGTTCACGTGCCAGGGCGACCAATGACAAATGCCCCTCGTGAAGATACCCCATCGTAGGGACAAGCCCGAGCGTCCGGCCTTTCCGTTTTTCATTCAAGGCATACTGTTGCATGCCCGATACTGACGTCATGACATCCATGGTTATTTCTGAAGGCGTATACGAACGGCTTCCAGAAGCGACTCCGCTTTAACCGGTTTCCGGAGCAGGCAATGAATTGAACTGTCCTTGATAATTTCTGCCAACGATTCAGATGGCGTGAACCCCGTACAGAAGATGATCGGAGGGATCGCCCACTGGTTTTTCTGACATACTTTCAAAATTTCGAAAAATGATTCACGCCCATCCTGGTCCGGCATCTGCAAGTCCATGATCACCAGGTCATGGCAGCCCTCCGCGAACGCCTCCACGGCTTCCTTCCCATCCATGGCCTGGTCAATCAGCGCCTCCGGAAATTCAGACGTGATAATCATTCCGAAAAGTTTACGGATCATCTGTTCATCATCCGCAATCAGGATCCGGGGTGCCACACGGGGGCTCAATCCGGTCACCGGTTGATCCAGTTCCGAGCGCACGGCTCCAGCCACCCGTTCAAGTGTCAGGGGCTTGCGCAGATAGGTTCCCGTGCCAAACCGCTGTGCCTTGACAATCTGCCGCGCGGCTTTGGAATAACCCGACATCAAAATAATGCGCTGGACCGGATCGGCTTTCCGGATCTCAAGGTAGGTGGCCAATCCATCCATCCCCTTATCCATAACCATATCCAAAATGATCAGATCGAATCGCTGTTCCTTGGTCAACGCCAGGGCTTCTTCGCCACTCGCCGCCCCCGTGCCGGAATACCCCAACACCTTGAGCATATTGAGCAGGACAAACACTTGGGAGGGATCATCATCCACCACCAGAACACGCTCTGAACCCTTCGGCAAACTGCTCACCACGCCATTGGGTGACACATCCCTGGATATGGGCAAATACAGATAGAAGGAAGTGCCCTGCCCCATTGTGCTGTCAAAATCAACATACCCGCGATGATCGGAAACGACCCCGTAGACAATGCTCAGCCCCAGCCCTGAACCCCGTTTTTTGTTTGCCCGCTTGGTCGTAAAAAAGGGGTCGAATATTTTCGCGCGGAGGTCCTCGGGGATCCCGGCCCCCGTATCCAGCAGGGAGACCTTCACGTATTCCCCGACGGATATAGACCCATAGGCGCCAACCGGAGATTCCAGGTACACATTTTCCGTCTTAATGGTCAACACGCCGGCCGCACCCATCGCCTCCGCCGCATTCTGGCAAAGATTCTCAAGAACGCGATACATCTGTTCACGACTTCCGCTGATACCAAGAAGATTATCGGCCAACTCAACCTTGACCGTGATGCCCGAGGGAAGAGTAGTCGGCAAGTCCTCGATGAGCTGCACAATGACATCATTCAGGCAAAACACTTCTTTACTGACCCGGCCGCGGCGCGCCAAAGACAGCAATTTTTGGGTTAACGCCTGCATCTCATCCGCTGTTTTTTCTATGATCGAGAGATACTCGTTAGCAGCGGTATTCCCCTTTACTTCCTGCCGGATCATGTCAGGGTAGGCGAGCAACGGGGTCAATAAATTATTGAAGTCATGAGCAATCTGCCCCGCCACCAGTCCGGCCATTTCCAATCGTTCCCGCTGCGACAATCGGGCATCAGAAGGGGGCGGAAGGTTGGTTTCAGGCGCACTCATTTTAGATCATTCCGTTCGTTGACCTTCAACACATAGGCCAGTTCCCGTAAACTGGCAATGATCCGGGCATCCACCAGGGCCACACCGGCAGGGACCGAGATATGGGCGGTAGTCAAATTCAACACCCCGCGAATGCCGGCCTTGCACAAGCGGTCGGCCACAGACTGGGCCGCGTCATGGGGCACCGCGACGATGCCAATCTCCGCCTTCTGGACCTCCACGACACTGGGTAACTCACTCACATCCCGAACGACAAACCGGCCGATCGTCTCACCAATGACCGCCGGGTTATTGTCAAATACTTCGCAAATCCTGAAACCCTGCCGGGCAAACTCCTCATGCGTCGCCAAGGCCCGCCCCAGGTTTCCCGCGCCAATCACCACGCAGACACTCTCCTGATCCGCGCCCAGGGTCAGCGTCAATACCGACTCCAACCCGGCCGTTGAATAGCCTTTTTTTGAAATCCCCTGGAAATCGATGTGCGAAATATCCTGCCGCACGGTCGAGGACGTCAAGGCAAGGGCCTCCGCCAGCGCATCCGAGGACACCCATTCCACGCCGTCCGCATGCAATTGCTTTGCCATCATCAGGTATTTCGGCAAGCGCCGGATGACGGAAATCGGGATTTTGGCTTCCTGGGTTTCACTCATGATTCAATCATCCTGCATCCACGGCATCAAAATGGGTGAGTCGTTTAAAGGCGGCAAACCGATGATTGATCTCACGGCGGGACAACGTCTGCAACCGTTCCAGACTGAAATCCTCGACCCCGAAGGACGCCACTACGCTCCCATACCCCATCGCCTTGCAAATCGCCGCTTCACTGACCTCGCCCCGTTCGCTCAAGGCCCCCATCAAGCCCCCGGCAAACGTATCCCCTGCCCCCGTGGGGTCATGCACAATCTCAAGGGGATAGGCGGGCACCACGAAAATGCCGGTGGCCGAAAACAGCATCGCCCCATGCTCACCCTTTTTGATGATGACATATTTGGGACCCCAGCCCAGAATTTTCTTGGCCGCCTTGACCAGATTGTTTTCCCCGGCCAGAAGACGGGCTTCAGATTCATTCAAGGTCAGAAGGTCTACCGCGGAAATCACATCACGCAACGAGGTGAGGGCAATATTGATCCAGAGATCCATGGTATCCGCCGCCACAAATTTCGGAGACTTGACCTGGGACAGCACATGCAACTGCAACTGAGGCGCGATGTTGGCGAGAAACAGAAAGGGCGCACGGGTATAGTCATCCGGCAATTCCGGCATGAAGGTCTCAAGCACATTGAGTTCCGTGGCCAGGGTCCGGCGGTTATTCATGTCCTGCTCGTAAATGCCGGACCATCGAAAAGTTTTTCCATGACTCTTCTGGAGCCCGTTCAAATCAATGCCGAATTGACGATAGATATCGACACACGGTTCAGGAAAATCGGCCCCCACCACACCCACCATCCCCGTGGGCGTGAAAAACGAGGCACTGGCACAGGCATAGCTCACTGACCCGCCCAGGATCTCAACCTTTTTCGCATGGGGCGTTTCAATGGTATCCAACCCGATCGACCCGACCACAACCAGCTGTACCGGCTTCATAGTGCTTCCTTTTTCTGAATTAAATGGTCCACCAGGGCATCCAGCCCCAGCAGATAACTCATGGGCCCAAACCCCAGAATCTGCCCCACGCACACGGCGGCCGTAAGACTGGTATGACGAAAGGGCTCCCGGGCATGAATGTTCGACAGGTGCACCTCCACACAGGGCACCGACACCGCCTGAAGCGCATCACGGATCGCCACGCTGGTATGGGTATAGGCGGCGGGATTCATGAGGATACCATCATATTTTCCCCTGCTCGCACCAATGCGCGACACCAACTCGCCCTCCAGATCACTCTGATACCAGTCGATCTCAACCCCCTTGTCACGTCCATGCGCCTCCAGCCGCTTCATCATGTCCGCCAGCGTCAGGGTGCCGTAGATGCCAGGCTCGCGCGTGCCCAGTAACCCGAGATTCGGCCCGTTTAATACTAAAATTTTCATCCGCCTTTTTCCTGTTTCGGGAGGATCGGCGACACTTCCGCCAGCGCACAGTCCAGAATGCGCCCATCATCCATCCGAACCTTTACCCGTTCTTTGAGGATATCTTTATCCCAAATACAGCCACAGCTGTCACCACACGCCACCCGGCTCCCATCTTTAGGGAATTTATCCCCCGCCTGCTTATAGTCCTCATACTCATGCTTTAGACAGCACTTCAGCCTGCCGCAGGTCCCGCTGATGGCACCCGGATTCAGCGCCAGACGCTGGGCCTTGGCCATTTTCACCGTCACCACGTTAAAGTCCTGCATCCACGTTTTGCAGCACAAGGCACGCCCACATACCCCCATGCCGCCAACCAGCTTGGCGGCATCGCGGACCCCGATCGACTTCATTTCAATCCGCACACGCAATTCACCCGCCAGCGCCTTGACACATTCCCCGTATTCAACCCGGTCCTCGGACGTAAACGTCACATGCAACACCGACCGGTCAAAACTGTAGCGGACCTGTACTACATGCAGTGGCAGTTTATACTCTTCCACCCTCTTATGTACAGTCTTGAGTGCCATCCGCCCAACCACCCGGTTTTCATCGGCCCGCGAGTGATCCTGAAGCGTGGCTCGTCGCAGCACAAAGGGCACGGTCCCTTTGGCCGGCATCTCGCCATCATGGTCCATCATCTTGACCATCTGTCCGGCCTCCGGGACCCGATTACACTCGATGATGCAAAGATCACCCTGGTGAATAGCCAAATCCCCCTGGCAAATGGCATTTACCAGCGAATCATCTTCAAGATGGATAATAAGCTCTCTATACACAAATCTGCTTTCTTTCATGGAGGGTTTTGCTTGCTACTCTGCGAAGTCAGCGAAAACTTCCTTCGCTACGAAGCACGAGCTGTCAAAACCTCTTCCGGCGCCGACAGAGCGGCGCCCTCCATTTTAGGCACTCAAACTATTGACGGCTCCCGACAGTACAATCCCGGCAGGGAGGTTGCGATCAAACTGACGCTGCATCGACTCGATCGCGCGTACATTCCCTACCGCATCCGCATAGGACAACCCTTGGGCGAGCGCCGCCAACCTCGCCACCTGATCGGGATACCGCAACGCCGCCGCATCCGCCCCGGGCGCGGTCACGGACACCAGGAGATCCCGATACCAGAACAGCATGGCACGCAAGACCATGGCGCGCAACCCGCGAAACCGGGCCTCTATCCGCGCCTCCAGCACCGCATCCTTGGCCTTCGTGGCCTTGACCTTTTCATCCGGATTGCGGAGAGCGTCCTGTTCTTCCTGATAACGCTTCTTTTCCTCTTTCTCGACCAGTTTCTTGATATCCGAAAGAAGTTTTTCAAGCCGGCTGGAACGGGTTAACCGCCCCATCAACCCGCCACCTAATGGCGTCGTCAGGATCTCCAGCAAGACCCCGCGCCAGGGTTCCGCCAGGAGCTCTGACTCAGACGACAGGAGCACCCGCTGGCAACGGGATAAAATGGTGGGTAGAATCGCTTGAGGCGTGTCGGTCAGCAGGAAGAAAATGCAACGGGCCGGCGGCTCCTCAAGGGTTTTCAGGAAGGAATTTGCGGCCTCTTCCCCAATACGGTCGGCTCCGACAAACACCACGGCCTTCCACCCGCCGCTATAGGAGGTCTGGTAAATCACCCTCTGCAGGTCCCGAATGCGGTCGACCCCCACCACCCGGGATTTCTTTTCCGGCTCAATCCACACCACATCGACATGTTTGTGGTCACGGATCTGCTGGCACGCCGGACAGGCCCCGCAAGGCTTTACCATCTCCTGGCAAAACAACTGCTGCAACGCGGCCTCGGCAAAGGGAAGCGCCTCTTCACGGAGATTCCCGATCACCAGATAGGCCTGCCCCACCCGCCCCATCCGGACAGCGCCATCAAAGGAGGCCAAGGCCATCGAGACTGGAGTTTCAGTCTTCATGTTTGCGTGCTTTGCGTGCTTCTGTTCAAATTCTTTTTCGCTCCGAGTCAGCTTGCGCTGAAGATTGAACTATCGTCCAGATGTCAGCGGCAACAGCGTCCTGCTCCCGCATGGCATTCACCACTTTGATGCGTTCCGGCGAGCGCTTTGCCAACTCAAGGAACCCGTGATGCACCCGCTCATGGAACTCAATCGCCTCGCGCTCAATGCGATCACTCGTGGTATTCTGTGCCAGATTACGCTGCAACAACCGCTCCCGGCTGGTTTTCATATCCACGTCCATGACAAGGGTCAGATCAGGAACACAGGGCCCCACCGCATAGGTATTGAGGAAACCGATGGTCTCAAGGTCAAATCCGCGCCCATACCCCTGATAGGCGGTGGTCGAATCAATAAACCGGTCACACAAGACCCAGGTGCCCCGCTGAAGGGCCGGCAGAATAACGGTCCGCACCAACTGGGCTCGACTGGCCTCAAACAGCAGGAGCTCCGTCTCCGGACAGATATTTTCCCCTGACTGCTCATGCTGAAGGATCCCCCGGATGGTCTCGCCCGTTGGGGTGCCGCCCGGTTCACGCGTCAGTAAAACCTCATGACCCAGCTCTTTTAACCGTTCCGCAAGGCGCTTGATGTGGGTCGACTTCCCACCACCCTCAGGGCCTTCGAAAGTTATGAATTTGCCTTTATCAGTCATAACGAAACACTCAAAATAATGAAACGAACATCGAACATTCAACATCCAACATCGAACGTCCATTGGGGACCAGTTTGACTACTGATGCATGCCCTAAACGGGCCAAGGGGCTTCTTTGTTCGATGTTCAATGTTGAATGTTCAATGTTGGATGTTGGATGTTCGAATCAAATCCGCCCTATTTCTTCTTCAATTTCGGTCCTTGCGGGGTATCCTGAATGATCCACCCCAAAGCCGCCAGCTCTTGACGCACGCGATCCGCCTCAGGCCAGTTTTTCGACTGCCGCGCCTGCTGCCGGAGTTCGAGCAGGTCAAGGGCTTCCTGGGGAATAACGTCAGCCGGCTTTGCCAGAAACCCAAGGACCGCATCAAATTCAGCCAACACATTGAGCACGGTCGCCGCCTGTGCGGGCGCAAGGGTTTTAGCGTCCATGGCGCGGTTCCCGGCATGAACCAGATCGAACAAGGCCCCCAACGACTCCGAAATATTCAGATCATCAGCCAGGCCGGCATCAAATTTTGTCTTCATGATCGACGCCCAGTCCGGCACTTCGCTTCTGCTAGTAACGTCGGCCACCACCGATTTGAGGCGATCCTGGAATTCGTCCAGACGCTGCAAGGCACTGCGGGCGGCCGTCAGGGCATCGAATGAGAAATTCAGAGACTGCCGGTAATGCCCTGCCATCAGGACATAGCGGACTTCACGCCCCAAAAACCCGCGGGAAATGACATCCCTCAGGGTGTAAAAGTTCCCAAGCGACTTGGACATTTTCCGGCCATCCACCACCAGATGGGCGCAATGCAACCAATACCTCACGTACGGCTTGCCACTGGCCCCTTCACTCTGGGCGATTTCATCCTCATGATGCGGGAAGATATTATCCACCCCGCCCGTGTGCATATCAAAGCTCTCGCCCAGGTATTTGGTCGCCATGGCGGAACATTCAATGTGCCATCCAGGCCGGCCGCGGCCCCAAGGGGCCTCCCATACCACGTCGCCATCTTTTTCATCCCAGGCTTTCCAAAGGGCAAAATCGGCCACATTCTCTTTCTCGTACTCATCCTGATGAACTCGGGCGCCGGGGCGTAACCCGGCCATGTCCAGATGGGCCAATTTTCCATAGCCGGGAAAACTGGATACACTGAAATAGATGGAGCCATCTTCCGACTGATAGGCATGGCCCTTATCCATGAGCTTCCGGATCATGGCGATCATCTCAGGCACATGGTCGGTGGCGGCAGGGTAGTGTTCTGCGGGCTCTATGTTCAACGCCTTCAAATCCTCAAAAAAGGCGGCTTTAAAGGGCTTGGTGAAGACGTCAAGCGACACGCCGGCCTTGATGGCCCCTGCAATTGTCTTGTCATCCACATCAGTCAGGTTCATCACCTGCACCACCTTGAAGCCGGAGTACTTGATGCAACGGCGAAGAAGGTCCTCGAAGATATAGGCCCGGAAGTTGCCGATATGCGCGTAGTTATAAACGGTGGGACCGCAGGTATAGAGGCGAAGAGTCTTTCCCTCAAGCGGCACGACCTCTTCCGATTGTTGCGTCAATGTATTGTGAATGTTCATGGTCAAGGGGTGAGGATACAGGATTCAGGATTCAGAATCCAGAAAAGATGAAGAGTCGCGGCGCATAGCGCCCCTCCCACTAAGAGTCCCCTCTCTTATCTCTTGTGGGAGGGGCGCTATGCGCCGCGACTCTTCAATATTTTCACTTGAATCTGTGGAAGCTCAACCAGTCCCGATCCAGACCGTTCTGCAAGGCAGGATACGCACTTGACCATTCCCAATCTCCGGGGAACTCACACAGGCATTTCCGAACTGGATTTGCCTCAATATAGTCGATCAATCCCGCAATGGGCTCGTCCTCCCGCAACAGATGATCGTAAAATCCATCCTGCCATAGCGGCCCATGGCGGCTACAGGCCCGATTAATCTGTACCGAAGACCAGTTGAACGTGACCTTGACACGCTCTGAGAGCGAGCCTGCCTCGGGAATGGCAAAAAGCCAATGGATATGGTCAGGCATAACCACAAATGCGAATAATCTGCAATTGTGCCGATTCCGCTGATGGACAAAAGCGGCAACAAGGATCTTGCCGAAACAGGTCAAATTAAGGGTCGACGCCACATGCTTATCAAGACGTTTAGTGACGTGATACATGTGTATGGGAAGACTGATCCGGTTGCGGCGAAGATCGGCGGAATGCGGAGGCGTCGCGGCGCATAGCGCCCCTCCCACGGGTAGATTTTCAGGAATCGACATGCTGGCGGCAACTTACCGCCAAAATATAAATAAGTAAATGTTATATTTAGAAGATGTATATGTTTATTATAGCTATATGCAAAAAAGAGTCGCGGCGCATAGCGCCCCTCCCACAAAGAGATTTCGCTCTTTTATCTTGTGGGAGGGGCGCTATGCGCCGCGACGCCTTTATGGCTGCTTTTCAACCAGCACACTAGCCATGACCGCAATCCCCTCGCCACGCCCGATCGCGCCAAGCCCTTCCATGGTCGTGGCCTTGATCGACACCTCGCCGATCGTCACCCCCAGCACCGGAGCCAGGCGTTCCCGCATGCGTAACGCAAAGGGCATCACTTTGGGCCGCTCGGCGGTGATCACGGCATCCACATTCACCACCTGGAATCCCTTGACCCTGACCCGGAGGACCACCTGACGGAGTAACTCGACACTATCGGCGTCTTTCCACCTGGGGTCGGTATTGGGGAAATGCTGCCCGATATCCCCATCCGCAATCGCGCCCAGCAGGGCATCGGCCAGGGCATGACAGAGCACATCCGCATCCGAATGGCCTTCCAGCCCGTCAGGTGACGGAATCTCGATCCCGCCCAGAATGAGTTTGCGTCCGGGTGCGAACCGATGGATATCAAAGCCTATGCCAGTTCGAATCATAGAAAATCCAGCCGCCTAAAATCCTCGTGGGAGGGGCGCTACGCGCCGCGACAGAGCCTTTCAAGGTCCTGCCAAGAACATCGCGGCGCGTAGCGCCCCTCCCACATTAAGAAATAACCAATAACTACTTTGCCTCTTCCTTCTTCTCTTTTTCTTTCGGAAGATCCAGCTTGAGATGCAGTTCCCGCAGCTGCTTATCCATGACGTTATTAGGCGCATTCATCATCAGATCCTGCGCCTTCTGGTTCATCGGGAAGGCAATCACCTCGCGGATATTGCTCTCGCCCGCCAACAGCATGACCATGCGGTCCACCCCGGGGGCAATCCCGCCGTGGGGCGGTGCGCCCAGCTTGAAGGCGTTGATCATTCCGCCAAATCGCTTATCCACCTCCTCCGGAGGATAACCGGCGATGGTAAAGGCCTTATACATGACGTCCGGACTATGGTTACGGATCGCCCCGCTGGAGAGCTCCACGCCATTGCAGACGATGTCATACTGGAAAGCCAGGATATCCAGCGGATCCTTCTCGACCAGGGCGCTCATGCCACCCTGAGGCATGGAGAACGGGTTATGAGAGAAGGTGATGCTGCGGGTTTCCTCATCGAACTCGAACATCGGGAAATCCACAATCCAGCAGAATCGGTTGATCCCCTTCGGAATGATGTCCAGATCCCGCCCCAGCTTGGTGCGGAGATCGCCACAGATCTTATTCGCCACCTTGGCCTGGTCGCTCACAAAGAACATCACATCCCCGTCAGTCATGCCCGCGCGCGCGGCCAGGGCCTTGAGTTCCTCCTCAGACAGGAACTTCAGGATGGGGCCCTTTACAACGCCGCCCTCCCAGACCAGATAGGCCAGGCCTTTGGAACCCAATGACTGGGCATACTCAACCAGCTTATCGAAGAAACTGCGCGGTTTATCGGCGATGCCCTTGACCGGGATGGCCCGCACCACTCCGCCTTTTTCCACCACCGAGCGGAACGCATTGAATTTGGAAGCGCGGAAGATATCCGACACATCCTGCATGATAATCGGAATTCTCAGGTCCGGCTTATCGGTCCCATACTTCACCATGGCCGTCGCATAGGGAATGCGCTCGAACGGCGGCTTATCATTCGTCACCTTCGAGAACTCGGTGAATACCCCGTGGATCACATCCTCGACGACGGCAAACACATCATCCTGGGTGACAAACGACATTTCCATATCGAGCTGGTAAAATTCACCTGGCGACCGATCCGCCCGGGCATCCTCATCGCGGAAGCAGGGGGCAATCTGGAAATACCTATCAAAGCCCGCGACCATGAGCAGCTGCTTGAACTGCTGGGGGGCCTGGGGAAGCGCATAGAACTTGCCCGGATGAACGCGGCTGGGGACCAGATAATCGCGGGCCCCTTCCGGAGAACTGCTGGTCAGGATGGGGGTCTGGAATTCCGTAAACCCATGCCCGATCATGCGCTGGCGCAGGCTGGCGATGATCTGGGAGCGCAACAGGATGTTTTTATGCAACCGTTCACGCCGGAGATCCAGGAACCGGTATTTCAGCCGGGTCTCTTCCGGGCCGTCTTCCTCAATGGTAATCTGGAAGGGAAGCGGATCCGCGAGACTCTCCACCGTGAGCGACTCGGCCAGCACTTCGATTTTCCCGGTCGGCAGGGTCTCATTGATCGTATCCTGACTTCTGGCTACCACAGTGCCGGTCACCGTGATCACGCTTTCAGGCCGGACCTTCTGGCATTCTTCGAAGAAGGAGCGATCAGGGGTGATCACCACCTGCGTCTGGCCATAATGGTCACGTAGATCGATGAAAAGCAATTGCCCATGGTCCCGTTTACGGAATACCCAGCCGGAAATCCGGACCGTTTGAGCCACCTGATCGAGCTTCAGCTGACCACAGTTATGTGTTCTATATTGATGCATTCTTTATTCTCCCAGTCAAATTCAAGGGACGGACTTTACCATGGAAAATTGCAGAAGGAAAGACTTCACCACTGATTAAAGAAATGGAGGAAATTCAGGCTAGAAAGTAATATTGCGGGATTTGTATGCGGCGAGTACTCCGCATAAAAATCCCGCAACGGTTTTCTCGAATTGAAGAAGCACCATGGCGGCATTTTTGGCTCGGGTATTCCCGAACAAGAAATGCCGCCATATTGTCTTGCACTTCGCGGTCTTCGCGAGCTTCCGTCAAATACTCTTTATCTTTTCAGGATTTCCTGCATTTCTTCAATCAGTGGTGAAGTCTTTTTTTTCAGTCCTGAATAACAACAGGAGTCCCTATCGAGACCATCTCGAAGAGCTCTTCCACATCCTCATTCTTGAGGCGGATACAGCCGGCGCTTTCGGATTTCCCGATAGAGGCGTTATCCCAGGTGCCATGAATGCCATAGCCCCTGATTTCCGGGGTGGTGCCGGTCGACTTGATGGCCATCCAGCGGGTGCCAAGGATATTCTCCTTGTCGCCGAACGGAATCACCTTGCCATCATCCCGGTGCCACGGCGGTTCAGGGATACGCTCGGCCACCGCAAAGGTGCCTACAGGGGTTTTCTCATACCGGCCGGTCGCCACCTGATACCGCTTGAAAAACCGCCCATTCGCTGTCACCAAAAGGTCATGCCGGGATTTACTCACTACTATCCCCATCTTCCCGGTAAAGACCTTGAGGCGCTGACCGGGCCGGATAATATCGGGACGTTTGAGTTCATTCCCCTTCACGATCATTTCGACGGTGGTGCCAAACCTGCGGGCAATGAGTTTGACGGCATCATTGGTCTGGACGACCACCTCCTGTTTTTCAGCCATTGGCCATGGCAGCCGGATCATCTCGACATTCAACTTGCCCAATTTCTCCTCAATCGTGGCTTTCAAGGCGGCCTCCGGACCGGCGGCCAATGCTTCGTAATATTTCTCCCGGGCGAGGTCTTTCTTATCGGCCGCCAGAAGCGCATCGGCGGCCTCTTTCAGAGCCATTACCGGCGGCACGCCGGTTACTACAGGGAGCTTCGTACCATCTTCTGGTGTAGTAGCCGCCGTGCCGGCGGCATCTTTCGGCGTCACTACCGGCGGCACGCCGGTTACAGGTGCTTTCACACCTTCTTCTGCCACCTGCCCACTGCCTACTGGCTCTACCGGCGGCACCCCGGTTACTACAGGGAGCTTCGCGCCGTCTTCTGTAGTAGCCGCCGTACCGGCGGCATCTTGTGCAGGGACGCCAGGACGCTGGAAATAATACCAACCCGCCAGCCCGATCACGATCACCGACATCAGAGCCAACCCCAACATTAAAGGCCACCGACGTGGCTTATCCACTCTTTCTAGTCCATTCATAATGACCTCCTATTATCCTAAATCCGGCAGTTAAGACCACTACGAAACACGCGAAATGCGCGAAAGGTATTGATCATCAAGACATTACAAAACAAGTATAGTTGAAACGACCTTCACCCAATGGGTGCAGAAGCAATTCCAGACAACTGTTATTCTAAGTCTTTCATTATCAACACATTATTTTCGCGTCTTTCGCGACTTTCGTAGTTGAACTGCTCTTTTCAGGATTATATTGTTCGAAATTGCTTATGGGCCTTTAATGCCTTATCAAAGGTCACCGTGTGAACCGCACCCAACTGCCCGTTCGCGCGGCCGATCAAATAGTCTGCGAAATCACCCTTACCTGAGCGATAGTCGGTCCACGCACTCCAGACCACTTCCTTACCCGGAATCTCAAACTGGGCGGTACGCAAAATTTTATCAAGGGTCGTAGCCACTTCGCCACGCCCATAGTCATAGGCTGACTCCAAAACCCACACCAGTTCGCATAACACGATCGGATGGATGAGAAGTTTCTCGCCCTTTGTTGCAGCCTCTTCAACGATAGAGGAGGCCTTCTGCGACTGGTTCGGGTCGTCGTGGGTGAGGTATCGAATCAGGACATTGGTATCCAGACCAATCATGACAGCGCGCCTCCACGCTGACGGATCGCCTGCCGCATGGCCTCCAGTGACACCGATTTCCGCCCGGGTTTATGCAGCAACCCTTTAAGCTTGCGGACATCCTCGACGGCGGGTCGCATCAGCACATCCCCGCTCTCCTGAACCATAAAGTCCAGCATGTCGCCTGAATGCAAATGCAGATAATCCCTGATGGGTTTAGGGATTACCAGTTGCCCTTTACTTGTCAGCGTGGCCGTTGCCATATCATTCATCCTTCTTACCGTTGATCCTTGATTCTTACAATAAGGTAAGATTATCGCCGGGGTTTGTCAAGAAATCGACTACATCAGCCGCGGATCCATTACAAAATTCTGCGGCTTCCCAATAGTGATCTTGGAGAAAGTTGGGTGATTATGAAAAAGCAAGTCACCCAAGCAGATCATGCGGCAAATTAAAGGCCCGAATTATCTGGGAGAGGATCCGGGGTGATATATCGCGCCCACCATGGCGGGGAACGGGTACGGAGGCGGGACGACCGGCAAGGGTTTTGTGGTAGAGCATACAGTGGCTCCCCTTCCCTCGCCGCTCATGAATCTCAAATTCCCGATTATGATCCTTCAATCTGCGGATCAATTCGTGGAACTTGAGCGGCTTAGGCACAGGCCACCGCCCGGGAAGACGCAGAAAAGGCATTCCGCCTGGCCTTAGAGCGCAGCAAAGCGACTTCCCTGGGCGTAATCTCAATGACTTTTGCGACCGCCTTGACGTGCAAGGTATGGCCTTCCTTGGTCAAATCCTTGATGCTCTGCTTATTGGCTTTCTCCCAGCGGGTAATAATGTCCTCCGGAGCTTCGCGCTGAATCATCCCCGTGTTACCCATTTGGATCGCGAAGGTAATCTGGGCTTCCAAGGCATTCCGCAGGTCCGCCATGGCCTTATTCGGGCTATTCCCCTCCCCAATCAGGTCGGTTTCAAGCGCATGGGCCACATAAGTCCCATCCCGTTCCTGATAAAGCAACACTCTACTTGTCACACTGACATTGTGTATTGTGGTCATTTAGTCTTTTCCTTAAATCTATGATCATTTTGCATATTTCTTGCCGGGGTGTCAATCCAAGCAGAAACTCATCAGTCACAGACTCCGGGCATACGTCGAGAAAACTATTCTGGTAGAATATTCGGATTGAACATTCAGGCCCTACTTACGCGGACCATCCTCACCTCTAATCGCGTTCCGCATGCTGCGGCGAAACGAGCCAATGTTTCAACGGACACATTTACGCCGGACTCAATCCGGGACACCACGCTCTGCGTAGTATGCATCCGCCGCGCCAGAGCGGCCTGGGACAGCCCTGCTTGCGTGCGGGTCGCCAGCATCTGGCGCGCTACATCATATTCCACATCAAACTCGTCAGACACCCGTTTAAAATCCGGATGCGCACGAATACCCTCGGCCTGCACCTCATGGGCCGCACGCATACATTCCAAATCTTTAGTTATCTTCATGATAGTCTCCCGCCTCTGAGGCGACTGAGGGCCTAATATCGCACATATGCTATATTCAGTCAATTCACTTGATGAGGAAAGGGACTCCATTGAACATATAACTTCTCGCAACCATACAATATGAATTAAATAGTTTCTATATTTATTTAATTTACATACAGGCTTCGCCATCCCTCTCCCCTACGCACGTTGTTTGGCCGGAAATATTCTTGTGGGAGGGGCGCTATGCGCCGCGACAAGTCGAACCAGGAGCCGGGGGGTGCCGGTCGCGGCGCATAGCGCCCCTCCCACAAGAACCCTCACCCTTGATAAACAAAAAGGGTCAGATCGAATGCAATTCGACCTGACCCTTAAAACATCTCAAAACCCATTACGGCGCGTTGGTCGAGGTACTGCTCGAAGTCGAAACGCTAACCGAAGAGGGGCACACGCCGCGTATATCGCCGGTTTTACCGCCATCCTCAATCCAAGTCCCCTGAATGACGCGAGATGTCAATGCAAAGGAGGTTTTAATCGTCGTGGTAGAACCACTCACCTCGCTGACCGATGTCACCCCGGCCACTGTGCCCTGGAAATTACCGGCCATATTGACATACATCCCTGACTTGCTGTGCCCAGCAGCGGAAAAAGGAGCAATGACCTGGTCGCCAGCCACGAGCCCTGACCCTGATGAACTGGAAGACAGGTTACCGGTTGTCCGGACATCCCCGAGGCTTCCCTCATACACACTGCCATTGTTGTCAATGATCTTAACCTTATTGCCGCTCTGCTGAACATTAAAGGCATAGATGCTCACGCCTGAACTCCCTGCGCTTCCGGTTGATGTAGTCCCCCCCGTTCCGCCAGTGACATAGGAGTAACTAATCGTGAACGAAGAGTTTTCACCCAATGGGGCACCCGCAGCTAATGTCAAAGTCCATTGCCCGTTATTATAGTTGATGGTTCCGGTCGCGTTAAACAGGTCCGAGTTCCCTGCCCGAGTGTGATATTGGCCACTTAAATGGCCTGCGCCATCATCAGTAAAATTCCCCAGATCGCCCGCCAAACTTAGCGTTACCGTGCTTGCGCTAACGGGGACATGCACGGTGGTCCCGCTGAAGGTCGTATTCCCCATTGCCGCACTTCCCTGCGATTCGCTGTTTACGGGAGTCGTAATGGTGGTGGAACCGCCACTGCCGGTCGAGGTGACCGTGTATGCCGAAACAAGATACGTGCCATTGCCCTGATAATTTCCGCTGAAATTAGCAATGCTCGCACTGTCATTCCACGAGTTACCATCCCCACTGCCGCCCCACTCACAGCCAGCCAGCGCAACACCGATCGCGACTACCAAAGCATTTTGAAAAAGGTACTTCATATTTATTTGCTCTCTTTTGAATTGATCCCTTGCAACTTACGAAAATGCCCAAAACAGGTCAACGGTTATCATTCCCCACTATTTCACCACCACCCGATAGAACCTGGTCGCGACCTTGGGTGAATTATCCTCGTAGATGTGGACAACAGGCCCATAGCGCAGTCCGTTCACAGCGGGAACCCAGGTTTTGAGGTCATCACTGAACTGTACCTCATAGTTCATGCCAAACTGGCCTTGCCATTTCAGCGTGAACTGACCTGCATCCGGCGTTACGGTCGCGATTTGCGATATGCTCGGCATCCCGGGAATGGCTTCCCCTGCTGCCCTGAGCGCCGCAATCTGTGCGGCGCCATCTGCCGGATTCAGGGGGTTGAGGCCGTGAGCAATCTCATACCCGTCCGACAACCCATCCCCATCCGTATCCCACTTCATCGGGTTCAGATCCGTTCCCTTCGGATTCGTCACCGGATCATAGGGGTTATAATCCTTGATATTCGGAGGCGTTCCCGCAATGCGATCCGAGTAACACACTTCGTCAAAGTCACTCACGCCATCCCCATCCGTATCCCCGTTCACCGCCGTCGGATCCGTATCCATCGGATCGATTTCGTAACACCGGATCAGGGTCATATTAGTGGGTCCCCAATAGGTCATGTTCGTGACGCCCGTCTCATAGGCTCCTCGCGCCAGAGTGCCGTAATACATCCACTCCCACCCATCCGGCAAACCGTCATCATCGGTATCACGATCCCGGATCACCACCCTGACATCGGTTTTTGAACTATTTCCCGAACCACTGGAGAGATCCACCGGAGCCACCACATAGCCATTGGTTGTGGGCGTTTGAACAAAGCCCATCGGCTCCCATGAGTCGAGTTTTCGGTTCCCGTTTACATCAATGAAGGCCCGCACATAATAAGGAATATTCTTCAATCCCTTCATCACATAATCGCCCTTCTTGGCCGACGGCGCACTGGTCGAGCACTGATAGGAAATCTGAACCTGCCCATCAGCGACCTCACTGAACCCGGGTGATTCGAAGGCCTGTACAATCATAGTCAGATTACTATTTTGCCCGGCACCATACCCATGCCCCACTTTACCGAAGTAGTACACATCGCCACTGATCATGGATTTTCCACCTGCGGCCGGAGGCTGAACATTCAGCAGGAACGAACTGCTTGGCGACCAGGTTGAAGTTACGCCCCGGGTAAAGCCCTGAACCCGAGCCCAATACAACCCATTGGCCCAGGTGGCTGAGGCATAATTCCCGCCCGCAGGCACATAATTGTCACCCGCATAGAACGGCAACATGATTTTCCGCACCCCGTTAACATCCATATACGGAACAATGTTCGTGCTCGACAGGAGCGGAGTTACGGCATTGCTCGTCGCCAGAATCTGGACTCTGTAGGCCGTCGCATTGGTGTCCACCTTGAACGCCAACTCGTTCAGCGCTGCCTGGAACTGCATACTCCCATTCGGGGTCACCATTTCTGACGCCACCAATGAGGCCGCTTTCGGGAAGGACCCCATGAGAACGTTGGTATACGCCACCCCGTCGGCATAAATAGACCAAGGCGTAATCACATCCCCGGTGGTCACACCGTAAAGTCCGGCCGCCAGCCAGTCTCCCTCATGGAAGTAGTTCCTGGGCGCCACGATCGTTTTAGTTAAAAGCGGGCATGACACCGTGTATTGCAGCACATTAGACGATGCCGGCCAATTAAACCGAGGGTAACCCGGCATGGTGTCTGTGAGCCCAATTTCAATTTTATTGATAGCGCCCCACCCTATATTAAGCGGCTGGAACTGGCTGATACCGGCAGGCTCGGTTGCCGGGTTCCACTCGCCGTCATTATTTGCATCCAGGTAACCAAAGATATAGTTATTCCCCTGCCAGATGTGATCAAAATCATTACTCGTGGTGCCCACAGAATTCATAAAGGATTCAGCGGTTCCATTCGTTATACTTGACTTGACCGCCAGAACAGCATCCGGATACCCATCCATTGTCGCCTTATGATAGAATGACAGCCGGACAACTCCTGCGGCATTCGACCCACTCCCCATGACCTGATCCAGTGTGGCTCCTAATCTCCCCGTGTAGCGAAGCGCTATACTAAGTTGCGGCATCGGGAAGCTCAGATGATCCAGCGGATCTGTTCCCGCCATGTATTCAGAATAATTATCCCACCCGTCCTCATCCGGATCCAAATTGGCGTCATAGTAAGCCGGATCCAACCCTAGTGCATCCGTTGTGAGACAGGGGCCGGGATACTTGGACTCCCACAAATCAGGAATTCCGTCGCCATCATCATAGAGTTCTCCGTAGGTACGGTACCCGGGCCCCTGGCGGCTGTCATAATCACTAAAGGTATTATCCGCCGTCGACCACATATGGGGATTGGTGCCCGCCAGATACTCCGCCAGATTGCTGAGCCCATCGCCATCGGGATCACCATAAGCGCCATTCACGCCGATCGCATTATAGGCATCCAACCCGTTGGCCTGCTCCCACCAGTCCGGCAGCCCGTCGCCATCCGAGTCCTTGTTCAATGGAGCCACGGTATTGGTTGAGAACAACGCCCCATCCAGTTTCGCCGAACTGGCCCAGCCGGTCTTCCAGTCACTGGACACCGTAAAGTCCTGGGCATTCAAGCCGCCATCATCAAACCGGAATTCAGCCAACCCGGACTTGACCAGCGGGGTGCCATAGATATTCTGGATCCCGGCGATATCGTCCGGCGCCAACGTGGCTCCGCGCGTCCCGTCATAATAGGGATACATCACGGCGGTGGGATCATCGGAGTGAGCCATTCCCAGACAGTGCCCCTCTTCATGCAGGGCCACATACTGGAGATCGATCCCGTTCCCTGCCATACCGTCCTTCCAGGTCTCGGCCGTGTCCAACTGGAAATCACCCGCAATCGGCTCAGGATTAATATCGTTAGGGAAGTACCCCATCCCGAGAACGCCCAAAGGACCATCAATCGTCCGCCAGTCGATATCCATGGAATAGGTCAAGCCGGCCGTAGCCGTTTCCGTGAACGTGAGGGCCGCATACTGCGCCCAGTTCAACATGGCATCCGTCACCGCCCGCTTGGCAGTCGCCTGCGGCAGATTGCAGTTGTAGTTCACAAAGTGATACGTCAGGGCCGCTGAGCCACGTCCCGGGCCATCCCAGCCATTACCGTAATTCACAAACGGTGCCACCTCGGCGCCACCGACCAGATGTGCGGACAGCTTATAGACGGTCGCACCCGTCGTCAGGAACGACGCCGCCGGCGCCACCCATGACACCGCATTATTGGCCGCCAGTGCCGTCAACTGTGAGTCATTAACGGTAGCCACCAGATCCGACCCGGCAATATATTTGTCGTTGTACACCAAACCGCCCACCGCTTTAACGGCCAGAACGGCATCCGCCTGAGCAACATCCTTGAAGAAAGTCACCAACACTTTGCGGGTGCCATTATCCGCGCCACCCACATTTAACAGCGGCGCTACTTTATTTATCGGCTTAAGCAGCCCGGTCCAGGTCACGGCATCCCCCATCGTGGCCAACTGCTGCTGGGTCGCCTTGACAGCGCGCACGCCGGGTGCCACAAAATTGAGGACCTGAATTCCTGCGGCGGTCAGAGCCGCGGTATTCTTGGCCGTGGCCTCATCGGTGAATTTCACCAGAACCCGGGCAGGCGAACTGCTTGCCAAGGTCGCCACCTCGGCGCTCAACCCGCCGAGTGTGGTAAGCGTCCCGTTCTTGAGCGGCAGAGAGGCGCTTCCGGACGGGTTCCCCTCGGGGGCATTGTAACGATCCAGAATGGCGGCAGCCGATCGGGCAGTGGACCAGATCCGGACGTTATCCAGATAGCCTTTGAAGCCATTGGAGACCACGCCTGCGGAACGGCTCGCCCCGATGGTCACCTCATCATCCCGGTGCCCGGTTCCATAACCATAGACCGTAGGAGATAGAGAAATCAGGTCGGTCCGATATGCCACCAATTTTCCATTGACATACAAGGCCATCGTATTGGAGGCGCCATTGCACATTCCCGCCACCTGCGTCCAGGTGCCGGTTGGAATCAAAACGCTGCCGAGGTTGTTGGTAATGCACGTGCCCAGCCCGTCGACCCGGGTTTCGCGGGGCGCGCCATTGGTCATCATCATATAGCGCACATAAGGCCTCAACATTCCCGCCGGCGCGGAATTGGTGGTCAAGCCCAATTCGTAGTTAATCCCGTACTCGTTCGCGCTGAAGCCCTGCACAAATCGGGTGACGATCACCCCGCCCACACTGTTCGTGTCGGGATTCACCCAGGCCTCGACCGTCCAGTCTTTCCCGAGCAATTTGTCACTGGGCGGCACAATCAAGCGGGACGCTCCATTCAAGTAAACGGAACGCTGGATCGCCGGCGACAGGGGATTCAGCGGATCGGTCTGGACTTTTGGAGGCTGGCTGTTCGCCGGTCTCACCCAGGTGGGATCTACCTTACCGCCCACTTCCTCCCAATCGGTCAGGCCATCATCATCCGTATCCTTCATGTTCGGCATCGTGCCGTGCTGAAGCTCCTGGATATTGCTCAACCCGTCGCCATCGGCATCCTGCTCCGGGTCGGGGACACTGCTTGAGCCTGACACGCCGGACTTGGGATCTGTCCCGCAGAGATACTCGTAATAGTTGCTCAGCCCATCCCCATCCGCGTCGCCATTGGCCACCGTGGTATCCATGGGGTCAAAGCCATTGGCTTCCTTCCAGGCGTCTGGAATGCCATCACCGAGGGTGCTGAACGGATCCAGCGCCGGCACGCCGCCGCCATCCCACATCGGAACATCCTCATCCGCAACGGCCGCCCCCAAAGGTAGCAGGTCAAAGAAGTTATGAAAAAACTCCAGAAGAGCACTTGGATTAGTTTTATGCCACCACCCATACGGATTGCTCCCATTCCTGTAAGTCAGATTCGTGGCATTCGGATCCCCGATGTCACGGGGAAGCATCATCGGAAGATGCTCCACCGCGTTCTGGATCCAAGGCACATACCGGTAATCGGAATAGACCGTTGACCGTTCCGGGGAAGACCCCCAGAAATAACACGCCGGCCAATCTGTCGGGTAAATGGCCGTTCCTGTAATATCAAATCCAAGACTGGCCGGCGCCGTAGGCGAGTGATCAGGATCAGAGGTGGCATCGAACGTATAAATATACTTCAAGGGAGTCGCGGTCGCCTGCGAGGCAAGCACATCGGTCTGCTTCATCCGGCGGCCCATTGTGGCCATAACCTGTGCTTGCGACCGACCGCCTTCCCACACCCGCACTTCATCAATCCACCCTTTGAAGAAATTCTTAGGAGCAGGCTGGTTGGCGGCATCGCCAAGGTAGAGCAACCGTATTACCCCGTTGGGATTATCATCCGAAGCCCCCACCATCACAGGAGTCGGATAAACGAATACGGTTGGCCCGACCCCGTATTGCCCGATGGCGGGCAGTTCATCCGGATTGGTCTGTTTCGCCATCTGACCATTCACGTATAACGTCAACACTCCCCGCTTGTCCCGATCGGTCGCGGACGGAACCTGATATGTTCCGCAGAGATGCGTCCAGTTCGTCACCGACAATCGCGAGGTGGCGGAAGCTTTGGCTTCATAGTAGACCGATTGCCGGCCATCCCCGGAGTAGCCGACAAAAGGCAACCCATCAGGATCAAGTCCGAGCCTGAAATTCACACGCACACCGGAACCTATATTCATGGGGTTACCAATGGGCACCATCATTGCCCGTTCCACCACCGTCTGATAGGTGCCGCTCACGGGATTCAAAGGACGGACCCAAGCTTCCACAGTATAGGAACGTAAGGGCTGATTTGTAATAGCGGGATTGATGGCGAGGTCATCAACAACGACGGGCAAGCTGCGCGCCCACGCTTTGGCGCCTTCAGGCAAATACAAGGCACGCCGCTTCATCGGGCGTTCGGGGGACAGCGGATCGGTTTGCGTCGTGACTAATTCCTCCTGGTCAGAATTGCCATCATTATCGGTATCAAACCCTTCGTTACATTCAAAATCATAGGCATAGGCTGGAGGGAACTTGCTCCAGAACCAAACTCCGTCTGGCGAGGGCAAGGAAGATCCATAATACAGATTCACCCAGCTTTTAGGGTAGTCCCAATCGGACATCCACAAGGGAGTCCCATCCGTATGGTAGAAAGGTGCCGTCACAGGAAACCTAAGATTAATCCCTTCTGTTGAATTCAAGAGCCCATCCCCATCGGAATCCATAAAGGGACTGCCATTCGCCCAAGGCATCACACGAGGATCAGCGACATACGGATCAGGAAGGCCGCCGATAGACACGCGAAACTGAGCATCACGCGATGCAAGAAGATCCAGGACCCCGTAGGCGGGGTTCATCATATGGAAAATTTCCGAATAGTCGTCGATACCATCCTCATCGTTATCCACGGAAATAGGACTGGAACCCACATAACTCAGAACACTCGGGCCGAGCACTTTTGGCCCCAAAGGCGGGCCCAGTTTGGCGAGCGGAATATACACTTTTGTGCTCCAGTCAAACCCGAGTGGGCGCCCCTCAAACAAATCATCGGGTTTGTAGTAAGTATTGGGCACCGTCCGGTCCCAGCGATACAACCAGTTGGCCGCTGAAAAATATTCCAGGTAGTTCGGCAGTTTGTCGTTATCCGGGTCATCCATCTGATCGCCCACGGTGCCATTCAGCCCGGCAGCAAAAGACGCCTCGTAAGGATCCGGCATGGTGTCACCATCCGTGTCGCTGCTACAGGGATTAAGCCCGCCATCGGTATAACAAGATCCATTCCATACGGCCGAGGCAAAGACCTGGGTCACCACATTCCCGTCAACGTCCTGTGTGACATTTGTGGAAGACACGCCCAGCCCATTGAATGGGGCCATTTCAGCAAAATCGCTGATGCCATCCCCGTCAGTATCTTTACCGAGCTGCGTCCAGGGCTCAACGGCCCAATCCGTATACCATCCACTCGGCTGCACACCCGGATCCGTCGGGAAAATTTTATTGAGCCAGTTTGGAAGCGGCGTCAATGCGGTCCGATTGGTGCTGGAGGTGTAGAAACTCTGAAACTCAAGTACATTGATCAGTTTATCCTTGTCAGAATCAGCCGCGGCGTCACTCGGATCGGTAGGATTCAAACCTGTATAATTTTCCCAGCCATCCCAGATTCCGTCACCATCGGAATCCACATTGCGGGGATTCGTAGCGTCATCAACCACTCCGAGACCCCGCGGCGTCAGCATCATCACCCCGTCGGGTCCCCGCATTTCCTCAAGATTCGAATAGCGTTGAGTCCTGGGACTGGGAGTGGCGCCTCGGCCAGGCATTTCATTGGCTTTTGGATAAAACTCATCCACGGCGGTCCGGCAATCAAACCCATACGCCATATAGACCCCGTGATTCCGCAACGAGAGGTGGTTCGTGGTGGCGCGCGCCATCCAGTCGCCATCAGGATTGTCCTCATCATCCGAATAGACCGCCCCGGTATTTTTAGTCCAGGGATCATAACCAAAAATAACCTCGTAGCCGTCCGGCAGGCCATCCTGATCGACATCCATGAGGAACGGATGCGTGCAGCGGCGGGGGTTGGCATCCCCGGCAGGCGGATGATCCATACGCAGGGCGTGGGGTGCACCGTTAATGGCATTGCTGAACATATTTGACGAAGCGTTGTATTCCATCAGATCGGTATAGTAATCGATCGACACTCCGCCTGAGGCAAAATCATACAAAACATCGTTGTCCGACTGACCGCTGGCCAGCCCTGATGAGGATGAATTCTGATTCAGTCCCGGATTGAAGCGCCGGGTGACATTGGCGGCTCCGTCCCACGCCGGCACCACATTGGTAATCATAACGGCCACACCATTGGTGGTAACCAGGTCATTGGTTATCCCGGCCTCAAATATCTCATTTGAGCCACTATGATCCTGCTGCCATTTGTCCCAGGACCACTCGAAGCCGTCATCGAATCGATCTTTATCGGAATCCGTATCATTGCCGGCGCTCTGATCCCCAGTATCCCCGGTATATAACTGATTCGTCACCAGAACCGTCACTGGAGGTCGGGATCCGACCGGGTTTGCGTATAACGGATAGGAGATGCCAAATTTCGTTTCGCCGAAGTTCAAGGTGGTCGTGAAGGGACCCAGGCCATCCGGCCCCTTGTATTCTTCGATGTTCGTCAACGGCTTGTCCTTCTGCTGATACCCATCCGTGGTAGACCAGTGGTAATCGCCGTCAGGGTTGCCGAGCGGTCCATTTTCCTTGGTCGCATCGGTTGCCGCCCGGCGATAGGTGGTCGCCGCCAGATCAGAGAGGTTGGTGGGGTCAATCGAGTTATATTCATAGCCATCATCCATCCCATCCCCATCCGAATCGGCATTCAGGGGGTTGAAATACCACCCTTTATTAGTATTGGTAAGATCAGCCTCCTGCTTGTTGTTAAGTCCGTCCCCGTCAGGGTCGTCCCCGGCATCATTGCCCGGAACGCCCGGCACCAGACCCCAATGCGCAATAAACCAGGGAGGAAGTTCCGAGGCTGCCTTCGCTCTGAAAACAGGCGTAATGGTGACATTATTCGAAATGGCGTAACCATAAATGTTACCCACCCCGTCAGGGAACATTTTATTGGTACCTACCCAGCAATAATTCGGCTCCAGCGTTAGAGGGTCGGTCGCATGCATCGTAATGGTCACGGGCGTCAAGTCATCAAACCAATCGTCATTGGGATCCCCGTCACCGGGCCCATTGTCGGTAACAATGGCTGTCCCATTACTGCTGTTCAGTATCGAGACACGCCACTGCTTCACCCAGGTCCAGTAAAGCGAGGCATTGGCGGTGATCGGCTGGATCGTACAGGTGGTAATTCCCCCGCCCGTACTGGTCGGAAGATTGACATTGACCCCGTTGGTATACCCATTACACCGGTAGCGGAAGTTGCCGGAAGGAATAAAAGGAGCCGACACACTGACGATTAAATTGGAATTATTACGAGCGACGATACCGGAATAGGGTCCAATAAGGGAGGGACCGGACCAGTAATATTGATCAACCGTCCAGAGCTTGATGAAATTCGCGACCAGGGGCTGAGAACTTCCCATATTGAAACTCACCGGATTCGCATTCCCCACTGCGGCACCGCTCCAGCTCAAAAACTCATTGTTGTTCGTCGCCGTGGCGGTAATGGTCACCAGCGCATTCGTGGCGAACCAATTAGTCCCCAAGCCGGGATTTGACGTATACCCGCCATTTGCAGGATTAGCCGTGACGATCAATGAAACCCCGCGAGATCTGTAGAAGGCACGCACCAGGGCGGAACTGTTGGTGGAAGTGACATCGATCAACACAGAGGGGTCAGTGGCCAGAGAAAACACGTTTATGGCCGCGTTAGTCGTCACCACTTCCCAATGATCAAAAGCAAAGGCCGGATTGCTTTCGTCGGCCGTGACAGAAATCGTCTGGGGTACGGTGGAGACCGCAAAAAAGTTGGTCGGCGAGACCGTCCCGGCCACCGGGGTGGCGACGGGGCGAACCTGAACCGTCAGACTTTGAGCAGTGCCGTCCAGACTTAACAACACTCCGGCCAACACCAGAGGCAGGAAGAACCGCCCGGTCGCAAAAGGAATCCGCTTCATCAGATGATGTTTCATAAAAGTCATATTGCTTCTCCTGCTCATTATTATTCCTGCCTCGACGTCAAACTGGCGATTTTAGCCGCTGTCTTGTCCGGCTTCACTTTCGCCTGTGAATATTCTTTATTGCTTAACAAACACTGTTCATAGGCGCCCTGCACCTTGATCACATCTTGAAGGGCCTGCGCCACGCCAGGCACGGCCGCGTTGGCCTGCCCCCGCATTTGACTGATCGTCGACAGAGCGGCGTTGAAACGCCGGTTCACACTGGCCAGTTGCTCGGAATCCACGGTCTCACCCTTATTCTTCCGGGCCACCAGCTCAGCTAAACTGGCGCGCAACTGACTGGACTCCTTTACCAAATCCGCATAGCCCGGAATGTCTTTATTACAGGCCGTTTCATAGGCATTCCTGACGTCCAGCATCCTGGCATAGGCGGCCTTGACGGCCTCATCGTTCTCGCGCAGTTCGACTTCCGTCTTCTCCAGTTCCTGCCGCTCGAGATCATAGACGAGTTGAGCCTTCTCCAGTTCCGCCTTGATCACTTTGTGAGCATAGTCCGATTCCATCAGCCTCATCTTGCGCCGCTGCTCAGGGGTCAGAGGTGTACCCTTTACAGGACCAGGGCGCCCTTGGGCCATGGGGTCAATTCTCACCACTTTCCTGGGCCCCTCCACCCGCTCCGCTTGATTGGACGCCGAAACGGCCACTGCCGCATTGGTGGAGGCCAACACCGGGATGGCCGTCGGAGCAATCTCGAATGACTGCATTTTCTTTTCCGGCGCCTTGGGCTTCTCCTTGCGAGCGCAAGCGGCAAACGAAGCCACGATCAAGATCATGGCCATAGAACCAGCAAAACACTGTATCGCCGTCGTTTTTCGTCTCATAAAATCACAATTATTTAATGTTTTTCAAACCGGCTCCGCTCTCATTTTATCAAATCACGGAACTCCACATTGTCAAAACTCTGCAATTTTTCAGGGCGCATTAATCCACAGAACCCTCATGAAGTCCACCGGATTCGTATTCGGGAACTGGTTCGTGACCACTAAAGCGCCATCCACCATTGAGGTCGTTGTCATTCCATCAACCCAGGCATTCTGCATCAGGTTCGTTGACGTCTGGACGCGATAGACATAGCCGGACAAAGCCAACCAGCTCAGTTGGCCCTGCGCCACCACGATACTGCTGATTTTAAGATTGATGCCCGGCGTTCCCGACTGGGGGTCCGTGCCCGCCCGGTACTCGCCAATGTTCAGCGTCCCATCCCCGTCCGGATCGCCAAACGCGTCGGACGGATCCTGAGGATTGAGGCCGTGCAGAACTTCCCACACATCATCCATCCCGTCCCCATCCGCATCCATGGTCACCTTCAGCCTGAGCACCCGGTTATTCAGGGTATCGGCCACATAGAGAACATGGTCATCCGGAGCGGCCGCCGCAGACTGCGGGAAATTAAAGACCCCCAAGCTCCCTGCATTGGTAAAGACCCCCGAGACGGCCACGGACGGCGCGCCGGCGAGATTCACCACTTGAATACGATTGTTATAGGAGTCACAAACATAGAGCATCTTATTCAAGCCGGGTTGGGCATCCCAGACCCGGTTAAATTGCCCCACCCCGGTTCCACTGGTGCCGAACTCCCAGGCGAACGTGCTTCCTGCGGTAAACGCCTGAACCCGGTTATTCATCCCGTCAGCGGCATACAAGGTCCCGTCAGCCCCCATTCCCACACCCAGTAACCGCTGGAACTCGGAAGGATTAGACCCTGCGGTGCCAAAGGTCGACTGAAACACCCCATTGGAGTTGAATACCTGAACCCGATTATTGCATACCGCAGCGCTCTGATCACTGTCGGCAACGTATATTTCGTCCGCGCTCCCGAAGGCCACCGCCATCGGCCGGTTGAACTGGCCATCATTGGTTCCGTTTGAGCCGAAATCGAACAGGCTCGACAGCGTGCCACTCACTGGATTTACAGAGAACAGGCGAACCCGTGAATTGCCGGTATCGGCGACCGCCACCCGTGTCCCATCACGGGTCACAGCGAGCCCGCGCGGAAATCCGAAATTAGTCCCCGCCGCCCCGGAGGTGGCGCCCAGGACAAACTTCCGCGTGGTCAGGGCGCGATCCCACACCTGAACCCGCTTGTTGTTCATATCCGCGATGAAGACAAAATTACTGCTGACGGCGACCCGGTTCGGGAAGGAGACATCCGTGATAGATTTCGCTTCAATCACCTTGCACGCCAGCGGCACAATCGGGTTATTCGCAGACAACCCATGCAACACGCACCAGCCATCCGAGAGGGAGTCGCCATCGGTATCACGACCGAAACTGCCAGGCGCAGGATTCGCAACGGCCCAACGCCCGTAATCATGGGTCTGGTTGGTCGCCGCCGTTAAGGTGTAGAGCGCCGAATCCCCATAGGCGGCAGACGCCGCAAAGGAGGCCGCATTCCAGGCCCGCACATACACCTTCGCGGTCGCGGACAGGTTATGCGAAAACGTCTTCAGGAAAGACCCGGCATTCGGCAGAATCCCGACGCCCTCCCCGATGCGCCCGTAAGGCAGATGGACATCGGTGCTATAAAGAATCCGATCATCGCCGGTAACCTGCCCATTCCCCTGAGGCGCATTCTTGAGCCCGTCTGGCCCGGCATAGATCACCTGGAAGATCGCGGAAGTCGCCCCGCCATTCCCCGTTAAAAACCCGCCCAGCCAATCGGTCACCCCGAGCAGGGATCTTACCGTGAGGGCATTGGTCGACACGGAATTGGACACCCCGTCCACGATGAACGACACGGCCTCTGATACTTGCGCCACACTGCCATTCCGGGCTTGATGAAACAGCGAGATCACGGGGGAATCGAAATTCCCAGCCGCATCCAGCTGCAGCATCACGGGGCCGAGCGACGTTACCACCTCACCGGGGGCAACGAGTCCATAACTGACCGGGCTCCCGCTCAGAACCGTCACCCCGAAATCAGGCGAACTGATATCCGCCGAGGCCGAGACCGTTGTCGGCAGGGAGTTGTAAATCGTGAAGGTCAACGGATTGGTCGTCCCGGCAGGTGCATTGGTAGGCGAGCAGGAAACCAGCCACAACCCCGGATCCCGCTGACTCTGCACGCGCACGTCATCCACATACATCCCGGCATAATTAGTGCTACTATTGCTCAAGGTTTTAAACCGCACCTTCAGGGAGCGGCTTCCGAATGCGGCATTATCCAGCGCAATCTGTTCATGGAACCATCCGCCCGTAACACCAGTGTAGGCGTCACCTGGCGTCACATTCACCCAAGAGAATCCGTCATACACCTCAACATAACCCACATCATGAACCGGTTCTAAATCGAGCCACAGGTAAAAATCCAACGTCGGACTGACACCAACCTGAATCGAAGGAGACATCAGCCACGAATTCATATTATTGGGATAGACGTTCGTCATGACGGTACCCCAGCAGTGGGTTCCACTATTGGCAGAAGGGCCATAAATGTAGGTCGGAATACCCCACTCCCACGCCTTGGTCTGGATGCCTGCCATCGCCTGCGTGGACACCGTCCACCCCCCAACCCCACCTTCCATATCATCAAAGAAATCATTCTTAACCCACGGCAAGGTATAGGTGAACTGATACTGCTCATTGGAATTGGCATTGCCACTCAAATCCGTCAAACTACCCGCAGGGACTGTCACCTGCAAAGCCCCCATCGGAGCGGCAATGGCATATCGCAGCTGATAATGCTGCCCCACTCCGGTTACGTCTATGAAATCGATGAAATTTATGCCTCCAATCACATTATTCAGAACCGAAATGTCGTTCGTGTCAAAACCGGTGACGCTCTCATCAAATTTAAAATCGAACGAAACGATTGACCGATCCGAACTCAACGAGCCAGTAATCACACACTGAGGCGGGAGCGTATCCCCCAGATCTTTTTGGATGGCCGTTATTTCCGCGCCACCGGAGCCTTCGGCCGTTACACGAAAAACAGCCGTGTCATTAGCCTGATCCGCGATATCAATTAATGAACCCACCGCAAAGGTCTGCACATTTGACCAGTTTGATGGAGTAAATTCCAAGGCAGGACTACCCACAACATAAAGATTCGTACTACCGGAAAACCAAGCCACTGACACCGTGACGTTGGTCCCGGGTTCCTTCAAAAGGGTCACCTCGACATTGGCTTGAGCGCCCTCCACAACATAAACAGGAGAAGGGTTCAGCACAGGCGGATTCAATGTGTTGATCGCGGCCGCCACATCCAGTTCGCCCCCCGTCACCATTTTTCCGGCAAGGGCCGCATTCGGTCTTGCGTTATTAAGCAGGGCCGCACGGATTTCGCGCCAGGTAGAGGCCGGACTCACAGACCACAACAAGGCGGCCGCCCCCGCCACATGCGGCGTAGCCATTGAGGTGCCGCTTTTTGTGCCATAACCTCCATCATAGGTGGTGCTGTAAATACCGCCCCCCGGTGCAGCCAGATCCACTGAATTCGAACCATAATTGGAAAAGTAGGACATGCTACCATCCGAGTCGATCGAAGCCACTGAAATGAGATTTGAGGACGTATAACTTGAAGGATAGTGAGGACTCGTATCATTATTAACTGAGTCGTTCCCCGCAGCGGCGATAAACAACTGCCCGGCGCCGCCAGCCGCATCAATAGCGTTTTTAAGGGCCGTACTATTATCCGTGCCGCCCCAGCTATTGCTGGTGAGACGAACACCGGGAATAGATAGCACCGCATACTGCAGCGCGCGGATGGCATTCTCGGTAGACCCGCCATCCGTACCCATAAATTTAAGCGCAACCATACTGACATTCCAATTCACACCAACAACGCCTTTGCCATTATTACCGACCCCGCCGATCGTGCCTGCGCAGTGAGTGCCATGCCCTTGATCATCGGTAGGGTTGTTGTCATTGTTAATAAAGTCCCAGCCATTAACATCGTCAATGAATCCATTTCCATCATCATCAACGCCATTGGTTGCCTTATCGCGCCCAAGTGAATCCAACCCCGTTTCACCGGGATTCTGCCACATGTTGGCCGCCAAATCCTGATGGGTGCGCAAAATGCCGGTGTCAATCACCGCGACAAGGATGCTCTTGCTCCCCTTCGAAACGTCCCATGCTTCAGGCGCATGGATGCGCGGCATTCCCCATAACATACTATAACCGGGATCGTTCGGAAGAGCGGTCGGATAGAGTTTGTAGTTGGGTTCAACGTAAGCAACACCAGGATCAGCCGCATAGATTGCGGCCGCCTCCTTCAGCGACATCCCCTGGGGCACAAGAACCGAATCGAGAGGAATCAGCGAATATCGATGACGCAAGGTGGCCCCGACCTTGGCATGTAAATCATTTCGAACCGCTTCCGCCGCCATCTTCACGCTTTGGTCACCCACGACGGGCTTATAGCCGACCAGAAGCGTTGCAGGAACGATAGAATCAGGCTTAAGGGCTTCCCAGTCAACTACGGGAGAACTCATCGGAGCCGCAGCAAACCCACCGGATGATCCAGCCATCACGAACATCGCGACAACCAGCCACAATAATGGCAAAGGCGAAAAAAACAGGAATGATGTTCGAGTATAAAATCTCACCGCACAGCCCTCCATCGTGGCGCCTTCAAAAATTTAAATCTTATTTGGATGCAATTGCTTTCAAAGCTATCATTACTCATCACCCGCTTCAATAAGTAAAATGAACAGGTATCATTCCTGATTGTGGGAGGGGCGCTATGCGCCGCGACGGTCCATTTAAAACCAACTGGAATCTGTCGCGGCGCATAGCGCCCCTCCCACAAGAGGAAAGCAAACCCCTCCATAAATAAACACCCCTTTTTCTTCTTCAATGGAGGGCGCTGCTCTGTCAGCGCCACTCAAGGTTGTTAATCCGCGTGAATTCATGTAGTCTTCCCTCCATGAGCAAATCAAAAGTCGCCATTCTCAGGACATCGCCCGCCACCGCGCTGGCGGATTATCACCGGGTTATGAATCTCGCGGGGTACCAGGCGGTCATTTCCAAGACCGCCGACACCGCCCTGAAGGTCAATATCAGTTGGCACTTCTTCTATCCTGGCAGCTCCACCACCCCCTGGCAGTTGGATGGCGTGATCCGGGCCATGAAAAAGGACGGCTATTCCCCCTCCAACATCCACGCCTGCCATAACCGCACCGTCGTGATCGATGCCCATCTCGGCGAGCGGGAAAACAAGCAACTGAATGTTGTCCAGGCGCATGGCCTCAGAAACGTCCATCTCTACGAAGGCAATGAACCTTGGATCAATGTGCGTGATGCCGTCGGAGATATTGCTGATAAGTTCCTCTGCCTGAACGAGGTATACCCGAATGGATTCATGATTCCCGAGCGGTTTATCGGGGAGAATATCATTCACCTCCCGACCGTTAAAACCCATGTCTTCACGACCACCACCGGTGCCATGAAAAACGCCTTTGGCGGCCTGCTTAACGAACACCGTCATTGGACACATCCTGTTATCCATGAAACACTTGTGGACTTGCTGCGAATCCAGCAGAAAATCCATCCAGGCATCTTTGCCGTGATGGACGGCACCTTTGCCGGGGATGGACCCGGCCCCCGCTGCATGATCCCCTACGTCAAGAATGTGATTCTGGCCTCATCCGACCAGGTTGCCATTGACGCTGTAGCCGCTAAGTTAATGGGTTTCAACCCGTTACAAGACATTAAGTTTATCCGTTTGGCCCATGAGGCAGGGCTAGGATGCGGCGATCTTCGCGATATCGAGATTGTGGGCGATCCCGAGACGCTGAAGGAGGATTGGCATTTCGTCGGTCCTTTCAAAAAAATGACCTTTGCCAGCAAGATGCAGCACAAGATCTATTGGGGCCCCCTGCGCAAACCGATCGAGTGGTCGCTGAAGACCGTGTTAGCCCCCTGGGCCTACATTGCCAGCGTGATCTACCATGACTCTTTCTGGTACCCCACTCATCAGAAACTCGTGCACGACATTCTCCACAGCACTTGGGGCCGTCTTTTTCACAATTGGGATAAAGTGGCGATCCCGCCGGATGACCTGACCACTCCCGGGTGGGCGGATGTCGGCGCCGACCCGCTGGAATTGAAGCGGGACAGCTGGAAACTGTTCAAGAAATCCCTCTCGATCCTTGGCACCTGCATCAAGGAAGCCCCGGAGTTTGCGGCAAAGAAGAGAAAGAAAGACTTCACCACTAATTGAAGAAATGGAAGAAATCCAGATAAAAAACCTACAATTTCTCACGATTTTTATGTCTGTCGAGTACGCCAGCGCAAAAAATCGTGAGATGGGTTCTTGAGAACAAAGATATAAAGTGAAGTATTCATCCCCCCCTATTCCCTGGAAAACCGTTGCGGCATTTTTGGCTCGGGTACTCCCGAACAATAATGCCGCAACATTCTTGTTTTTGATTTCCCTCATTTCTTCAATTAGTTGAAGTCTTCTCCTCATGAACCAAAAAAGTTCCACCACGCCCCTCCCCGCGCCCCTCCCCATGTCGCGCCACGAAATGGCCCAGCGGGGGTGGCCGCAATGCGACGTCATCCTGGTGACGGGGGACGCCTATGTGGATCATCCCTCTTTCGGGGCCGCCTTGATTGGACGCCACTTGGAGTCCTGCGGCTACCGGGTCGGCATCATTGCCGCACCCGATCCGAATGACGTCGAGGCGTTCCGTGTCCTGGGCCCGCCCCGCCTGTTCTGGGGCGTGACCGCCGGGAACCTCGACAGTCAGCTCGCCCGCCTGACCGTCATGCGCAAACGCCGCAGGGACGACGCCTATCTGCCCGAAGGCCAGGGCGACCTCCGTCCACCCAATGCCACCATCGTCTACGTCACAAAGGTGCGTCAGGCGTTTAAACATTCCGCGATACTCCCTTCTCCCTGTGGGAGGGGCGCTATGCGCCGCGACAGGTCACAGGAGGACACTTTTGAGTCTGTCGCGGCGCATAGCGCCCCTCCCACATTCGATCATCGAGCATCTATCCCTGTGATCATTGGGGGAGTGGAAGCCTCGCTACGGAGATTCCCTTACTATGACTACTGGACGGACAGCATCAAGCGCTCCATCCTCTTTGATTCCAAAGCCGACTTGCTGGTCTATGGCATGGGCGAACGCGCGATCGCCGAAGTCGCGGCCAGACTGGATCGGGGCGAGGGATTATCGGGCACCGCGGGCACTGCAGAGATTCAGAAAAAGGCGAACGCTGAACAGTCAACATCGAACATTGAACATCGAATAAAAGATGTTAACAACGTTGAATGTTTAACGTTGAATGTTCAATGTTCGACGTTCACTTCCCTTCCCCCCTACGAATCCGTAGCGCCCCCCACCCCCGAAGGCAAACTGGCCTTCAATGTCATGACCCGCAAGGTACTGCTTAACGCGGCCACCGATACACCCCAGACACTCGTTCAGTCCCAGGGCGACCGTCAACTCGTGGTCTATCCGCCCGCCTCCCCGCTGGATACCAGCGAACTCGACCGCCTCTACGCCCTGCCCTTTACCCGCAAGCCGCATCCCGTTTACGCCGGCCAGCGTATCGCCGCCTATGACATGATCAAGGACTCGGTGACCACGCACCGCGGGTGTTACGGCTCCTGCGCCTTCTGCGCCATTGCCTCACATCAGGGCAAGACCATCCATTCCCGCAGTCGCAAGGGCATTCTGGATGAGATCCGGCATCTGGCCACGTCCCCTGATTTCCACGGCACCGTCAGTGATCTGGGAGGGCCCACCGCCAATATGTACGGGACTTCCTGCAGCCGGCAGGGCGCCAACTGCAAGCGACCCAGCTGTCTGTCACCGGAGCTGTGCCCCAACCTCATTACGGATGCCAACCCCCAACTTGAACTTTTGCGTGCGGCCCGGACGTTACCCGGCGTCAACCACGTCTTCATTACCAGCGGCATCCGATTTGATCTCGCCCTGGCCCAGGACACGCGCGGTTACATTGCCGAACTGGCGCAACATCATGTCTGCGGCCGATTGAAAATTGCGCCTGAACACATTGCCCCGAATGTCCTGCGCCTGATGCGGAAACCCGGCCTCCAGGCCTATCGCAGCTTTGTGAAGCGGTTCAAGGAAGCAGACCGGGCGGCCGGCAAGGCCCAGCAGGTGATTGAATACTTTGTCAGCGGCCATCCGGGTTGCACCCTGGCCGACATGATTGAGTTGGCGCTCTATCTTAAAAAAGAGAACATCCGCGCGGAACAGGTTCAGGATTTCTATCCGGCTCCGCTCACCATCGCCGCCGCCATGTTCTACACCGGCCACGACCCCATGACGGGCGAAGCGGTCTATGTGGCCCGGACCGATAACGACAAAGCCCTTCAGCGCGCCCTGCTCCTCTGCCATGACTCCAAGTTCCACCGGAAGGCGCGCGAAGCCCTGATGGCTGCCGGCCGGGAGGATTTGATTAAAGTCCTGGGATGTTAAGAAAGTTTGTGGGAGGGGCGCTATGCGCCGCGACAGGCTCCCAAACAGAAGAATCGCGGCGCATAGCGCCCCTCCCACAGAGCCTTTAATACGCCTTAACTCAAGCCTATTACCATTTGCGCAAACTCATAAACATTGTTTGCGCAAGACTTCGCGCAATAATTTAAATGTGATAAATCAGGAATATCCGACACCAGACCATCCTTTTCTTTCGCGACTTCGCGGCTTCGCGTGGAACTCTTAAACGGCTTGCGGGGAGACATCACGATTGGGTATGGTTCCCCCTATGAATGACACCTCCTATGTGACGGTTACAACGACCTCCGATTCCGAAGCCCTGGCAATCAAGCTGGCCGAAATGATCACCGCCGCCCGACTGGCCTCCTGCGTTCAGTTCTGGCCCATCCGGAGCGTCTACTGGTGGCAGGGGAAGCTGGAGTCGGGTACTGAATTTATCCTTCAATGCAAGACCCGGTCCAGCCTCGCGCCCGCCCTTCAGGAGTTCATCCGCAGCCACCATCCCTACGAAGTCCCGGAAATCATTATCACTCCGATCCTGGGCGGCCACCCTCCCTATCTCGCCTGGATCGACCAGGAAACCTCCTGTGCAGCAGCATCTAATATCACCTGCGGATGCGTATAATCGAAAAGACCCGACAGAATGAACAAAATAAACAGAATTGTTTAAAAACAAAGGAAGGGATTTACCCCCATTTTGAACATTCTGTTAATTCTGTCAAAAATCTCGATTCTGCTGAATATTTAGATGCGTCTGCCCTGAGGAAACCGGGCATCACGATTGACTTTTAGGGTGCTGCCCGCTAGAAAAGAGGGGCTACGGAACAGGGTTAATGGCCGTTACGTTGGGTGTCAGGTTATGGATATAGCAAATCTCGAACAATCAGTGGGGCTGGTGGAGACAAAACTGGCCACCCTCTCGCTTCCGCCCGGCGGGCTCACGCTCGACGGCGGGGAGTCGCTGCCCGAACTGACCGTCGCCTACGAGACCTACGGCACATTGAGTCCCGCCAAAGATAACGTCATCTTCATCTGCCACGCGCTCACGGGCGATGCCCATGTGGCCGGCTATCATTCCGACGACCCGAAATCCCAGGGCTGGTGGGACGCCGTGATCGGCCCCGGTAAAGGCATCGACACCAATCGCTTCCACGTCATCTGCGCCAATATCCTGGGCGGCTGCAAGGGTACCACCGGGCCCGGCTCGATCAATCCGGCCACCGGCACCCCCTATGGCGCCGCCTTCCCGAACATCACCATCGGCGACATTGTCCACGCGCATTATCTGTTGCTGAACCATCTCGGCATTGACCGGCTCTACGCCATCATCGGCGGCTCATTCGGCGGGATGCAGGTCCTTGAATGGAGCATCCGCTATCCCGACATGCCCGAGCGCTGTATCTGCCTCGCCTCCGCCGCCTCGCTCTCCGCCCAGGCCCTGGCCTTTGATATCGTGGGCCGCGAGGTCATCACCAGTGATCCCGGCTGGGCCGAAGGGAATTACTACGGGACCGGAACCCAACCGAGCAACGGCCTGGCCGCCGCCCGCATGCTGGGCCATATCACCTACCTCTCCCCCGAAATCATGACCCTTAAATTCGGGCGGAAGAAAAAGGAACGTCCCGCCGGGGAACGCTTCCGCACCCGTTTTGAAGTCGAAAGCTATCTCCAGTATCAGGGCGAGAAATTCGTCGAACGTTTCGACTCCAACTCCTATCTGCACATCACGCAGGCAATGGATAACTACGACCTGACGGAAGCCTATGGCGACCTGAAGACGGCCTTTAAACACGTCAAAGCCCGCTTCCTGATTGTGGCCCTGAGCTCCGACTGGCTGTTCCCCCCGGAACAGTCACTGGACATCGCGTCGGCGCTCGTTCAAATCGGAAAGCCGGTCTCGTACTGCCTGATCAAGGCCCCCTACGGCCATGACGCCTTCCTGGTCGATATCGTGCAAACCTCAAAGCTCCTCTGCACCTTCCTGGGCGGCTGCGCCCAATGCACCACGGCCGTCACAGCGGTTAAACGGGACGATTACGACCGGATCGCCTCCCTGATCGAGCCCCGCTCGCGCGTGCTCGATCTCGGCTGTGGCGATGGCGATCTGCTCGCCCTGCTGACCGCGAACCGGCAAACCACCGGCATGGGTGTGGATATTGAGCTGGGCCACCTTACCGCCGCCATGGGCAAAAATCTCGATGTTTTCCACAGTGATATCGACCAGAAACTCGAGATGATTCCCGATCAGGCCTATGACTATGTCGTGTTGAGCCAGACCCTCCAGGTGGTCCGGCATCCGCGTGACGTCCTCCATGAAATGCTCCGGATCGCCCGTGAAGGCATTGTCAGTTTCCCCAACTTCGCCAACTGGCACAACCGGCTCAGACTGGGTCTCACCGGACGGATGCCCAAGGCGGAATCGCTTCCCTATGAATGGTACGACACCCCCAATATCCACCTGGCCACCTGGCAGGATTTCCTGAACCTGTGCCGCAAGGACCACATCCGGATCAAGCGGGTCATCCCCCTGGCCGAACGGCGCTTAAGCAAGCTTCTCATCGCCGCGGGCCTCGAGAATCTCGGCGCCGAACGGATCCTGGTCAACATCACGAGGTCATAATTATGAACACACCCCCCCTCACTGCCACTGATCTGAAATCACTTGCGGAAAGTCTCTGCTCCTGCGAGTCCTGCTCCTCGGCCTCCAACGCCACCCGCGGCTTTCACCTGGCCGGTCGCCAGGCCATTTACCAGGCGCTCGACGACCTGATTGCCATCCTCTTCCCCGGCTGCCATGGCCGCGAACCCATGCCGCCCAAACAGCTCTGCGACTTCATCTCCACCAAACTCCTCTCCGTGAGCACCAACCTGTACGAACAGATCGACCATGCGTTCCGGTACCAGTGCCTGTTCGAGAAGTGCAATGACTGCGGTGATTGCCCGGCAAAGGCCGCCGCCGCCGTCAAGGAGTTGATGAACGCCCTGGAAGGTCTCAAGAAAACGCTGCAACTGGATATCGTGGCGGCCTATGAAGGGGACCCCGCCGCCCGCTCCATCATGGAAGTGGTGATGAGCTATCCCGGCCTGCAGGCGATCATGGTTCAGCGGATCGCGCATATTCTCTATCAGGCCCAGGTGCCGCTGATTCCCCGCATCATGACCGAGCATGCCCATTCCCAAACCGGAATCGATATTCATCCCGGGGCCCAGATCGGCCCCGGCTTCTTTATCGATCACGGCACCGGCGTGGTGATCGGCGAGACCAGCACCCTCGGCAAGAACGTCAAACTCTATCAGGGCGTCACCCTGGGCGCGCTCAGCTTCCCCAAGGATAAGGACGGCCACCCGATCAAGGGAATCAAGCGGCATCCCCATGTGGAAGACGATGTGACCATCTATGCCGGCGCCACCATCCTGGGCGGGGAGACCACCATTGGAGCCGGCTCGGAGATTGGCGGAAATGTCTGGCTCACCCATTCAGTCCCCCCCCACTCGAAAGTCTACAACCAGCAACCCAAACCGCTCATCACCAGCAAAGAGTCTCACAAATGACCATTCCACATAATCTGCACATCTTCAAGGGCGGGCCGGTGTTCTCGGCCTTCCGCAGCCACCAGCTCACCCGTGACCTCGCCGCGGAACTTCCCGCCTGCGCCATCACCTCCATCGAGGCCGTGGCCGTCACCCTCGTGGAAACCACCCCCCAGTTCACCGCTGAACTCTGGCCCCGCGTGGCCGCGTTGCTGGATACCGATTGCCGCATTCCCGCCACCACCGCTGACGGCTTTTTCGTGACGCCCCGCAAAGGGACCTTGTCGCCCTGGGCCTCCAAGGCCATTGATATCTTCCACAACTGCGGACTGGCCGAGGTGCAACGGGTGGAACGCGGCATTCTGTTCCATGTCCGCCTGAAAGACGGCAGTTACGCGTCGTTAGCCAAATTGAAGCCGGCCCTCCATCTCTTTCATGACCGCATGACCGAAGGCCTCTACAACGACCTCTCGGATATCTTCAGCCATATTCCCCCGGCCGCGCTGGTCACCATCGATATTCTCGGCGGCGGGCTCCCGGCGCTTCAGGCCGCCAACACCACCCTCGGCCTGGCCCTGTCGGATGACGAAGTCCAGTACCTTTTCAGCGTGTACTCCAAAATCAAACGCAACCCGACGGATGTGGAACTGGTCATGTTCGGGCAGGTGAACTCCGAACATTGCCGCCACAAGATCTTCAAAGCCGACTGGATTATTGACGGCCAGCCGCAAACCACCAGCTTGTTCGACATGATCCGCAATACCCACCAGCTCCACCCGCAGGGCACGTTGGTGGCCTACGAGGACAACTCGGCCGTCATGGAAGGCTTCCCGGGCAATTGGTACGAAGTCCATCCCAGCGGGTCGAATCACTACGGTGGACTGCCCGAGCAGATCGATATCCTGATCAAGGTCGAGACCCATAATCATCCGACGGCCATTTCACCCTATCCCGGGGCGGCCACGGGAGTAGGGGGCGAAATCCGGGATGAGGGCGCCACCGGTATTGGCGGACGCCCGAAAGCCGGCCTGTCGGCCTTCTTCGTCTCCAATCTGCGCATTCCCGGCTTTGTGATGCCCTGGGAAAAAGACCACGCTGAATTCCCCGGCCGCCTCGCGACCCCGCTGGAAATCATGACCGAAGGCCCCCTGGGTGGTGCCCGGTTTGGCAATGAATTCGGACGGCCCCAGCTGACCGGCATTTTCCGGACGTATGAACACCGCCACAATGAGCGGGACCGCGGCTATCACAAGCCCATTATGGTGGCGGGCGGCCTGGGTAATATCAAGCGGCAGCACGTGCTGAAAAAGCCGATCCACACCGGCACCCATATCATCCAGCTCGGGGGCCCGGCCTTGCGCATCGGACTGGGCGGCGGCGCCGCCTCCTCCATGGGCAGTGGCAGCAACGCGGAGAATCTGGACTTTGACTCGGTGCAACGCGATAACGCCGAAATCCAACGCCGCTGCCAGGAAGTCATCAACTCCTGTATCGCCCTGAATGAGGCCAATCCGATCGTGAGCATTCATGATATCGGCGCGGGCGGCCTCTCCAATGGCTGCCCCGAACTCGTCTCCGAGACAGGCGGCCGGTTTGAACTCCGCAAGATCCACAACGAGGAGCTCTCCATGAGCCCGATGGAAATCTGGTGTTGCGAGGCGCAGGAGCGCTATGTGCTGGCCGTGGCGCCGGAAAACCTGGATGGCTTCATGGCCCTCTGCCGGCGTGAACGCTGTCCCGCCGCTGTCATCGGACTGGCCACCGCCGACAAGCGGCTGGTGCTCCACGATTCCCATTTCAAAAATAATTCCATTGATATTGACCTGCAGGTCATCTTCGGCAAGCCCCCGAAAATGCTGCGGGACGTCCGCCACCGGCCGGAAACCCATGCCGAACTGGATCTCTCGGGCATTGACGTCAGTGAAGCCGCCGAACGGATTCTCCGCCTGCCCTCCGTGGCCAACAAAACCTTTCTGATCACCATCACCGACCGCTCCGTGACGGGAATGGTCACCCGCGACCAGATGACGGGCCCCTATCAGACCCCCATTGCCGATGCCGCCGTGACCGCCGCCATGTTTGACGGCTATGTCGGCGAAGCCATGTCCATGGGCGAACGCACCCCCATTGCCCTGCTCAATGCGCCCGCCTCGGGCCGCATGGCGGTGGGCGAAGCCCTGACTAACATGGCGGGCGCCCTCACCGGCCCCATCGGGAATGTGAAGCTCTCCGCCAACTGGATGTGCGCCTGTGGTGAAGCAGGCGAAGATGCCGCCCTGTTTGATACCGTCCGGGCCGTGGGCCTGGAACTGTGCCCGGCACTCGGGATTTCCATCCCGGTGGGTAAGGATTCGCTCTCCATGCGCACGACCTGGCAGGATTCCAAGGGAAAATCCGAGAAACAGGTGGCCCCCCTCAGCCTGGTGGTCAGCGCCTTCTCCCCTGTGCAGGATGTCCGCAAAACGGTTACCGCCGAACTCAAGCCGGTCGCCGACTCGGTGCTGATCCTGCTGGATCTCGGCAAAGGCCGGAACCGGCTGGGCGCCTCGGCCCTGGCCCAGGTTTACAACCAAGTGGGTGCTACCCCGCCTGATCTGGACTGCCCTGCGGATCTGGTCAATTTCTACGCAGCGATGCAGGAACTGGTCCAGACCAACCTGTTGCTCGCCTACCACGACCGCTCCGATGGCGGATTGTTTGCCACCCTGGCGGAAATGGCCTTCGGGGCTCATCAGGGGCTACGGATCCAGATCGACGAACTCGGGGATGAACCTCTGTCCATTTTGTTTTCCGAGGAACTCGGGGCCGTCATCCAGGTATCCGACCAGAATATTGCCGAGGTCAATGAGGTGCTCAAGCGACATGACCTCGGGGGCCTCGCCTTTATTCTGGGCAGTCCCGTGGCGGATCAATCGCTTACTATCCAGATGAGTGACGCCAACATCTATCAGGGGAAGGTCCTTGGTCTCAAGCACATCTGGTCGGAATTGACCTATGAGATGCAATCACGCCGCGACAACGCCGAATGTGCCCAACAGGAATTGGATGCGCTGAAGGATGAAGCCGATCCCGGCCTCTCCTTCAAACTCACCTACGATCCCTGCCAGCCGTTCGCGATCGGCGGGAACCGCCCTAAGATGGCGATCCTGCGGGAACAGGGCATCAATGGCCATATTGAGATGGCGGCCGCGTTCGAGCGGGCGGGCTTCACCAGCGTGGACGTCCACATGACGGACCTGCTGTCCAATCGCATCAACCTGGCCAATTTCTCCGGATTAGTGGCTTGCGGCGGGTTCTCCTATGGCGACGTTCTAGGCGCCGGGGCGGGCTGGGCGCGTAGCATTCTGTTCAACGAGCGGTTGCGCGATATGTTCCAGACCTTCTTCCAGCGGCCTGACTCCTTTACGCTGGGCGTCTGCAATGGTTGCCAGATGGTCTCGCTGCTTAAGGACATCATTCCCGGTGCTGAAGCCTGGCCGCGCTTCACCCGCAATAAAGTTGAGCAATTTGAGGCCCGCTTCGCCACGCTCGAAATTCAGTCGTCCCCCTCCATCCTGCTGAAGGGAATGGCCGGCTCCCGTATCCCCATTCCAGTCGCCCACGGCGAAGGCTTCACCAACTTCGAACGAACCGGCTCAGCGGCTGAGATCGTCTCGCGGAATCTGGCCGCGCTCCGCTTTGTGGATCATTACGGCCGGCCGACGGAGATCTATCCCCTTAACCCGAACGGATCACTGGGCGGTTTAACCGGAGTGACCACCCTGGATGGACGCGTCACCATCATGATGCCCCACCCGGAGCGGGCCTTCCGCTCGGTGCAGTTGTCCTGGAAGCCGCAGGGTCTGTTTAAAGGCGAGGAAGGCCCCTGGCTACGGATGTTCCAGAATGCCCGGTCGTTCGTGGGGGCATAAAATGGGTATTGGTTATTTGTTATCCGGGAAACCTCTTAATGTCCCCTAACAAATAACCAACAACCCCTTGCCGTAATGGGCTGAACTATTTGCGCCCTTTCTCGCCATCTTTCTTCTGATCCCGATCGCTATCTTTATCCTTGTCCTGCTTCTCGTGTTTCTCGTGCTTCCGGTCTTTCTTAACCTGTACTGTAATGTTGTCGGAACCGGTGATCAGTGTCCCATCCTTCAAGGCTCCGGTCAGCTCAAGTCCCACCACTTCCCCATCCACAGCGGAGGGTAGCAACGCGGCCACATCTTGATCCCGGAACAGGACGACCACATCCGCATAGCCGTCGGACTGGATGTCCGAAATCGCAAAATGATTCGCCCCACATCCTTTTTCCGGGTTCTCATTCATGCGACTCGGAGCTTGTGGGAGGGGCGCTATGCGCCGCGACAGGCTCATTCTGAATGTCTGGGAGCGCCAGAGTCGCGGCGCGTAGCGCCCCTCCCACAGTTCAGATCATCAGGATGCGATGAGCTGCATATAGAGCACCACAAAGCTGGCGTAGACGCCATCCCCCTGGTCGCGAAACGCCACATCATACTCGCGGCGCAACCGCTTGAGTTCCGTCCGGGAAAGCGATGCAGCGGCTCGTGACACGGTCCCGCCGGTCAACCCCTGGGCGTGCAGGGTGCTCAGGAAATCATCGGCGGAATGGTAGTGGGTCTGGATACACTCCTCCGTACTCGTCACCACGGTCAACCCGGCGGCCTTCGCCGCCGCCAACACTTCCGCCCCCGTGGGCAACCGGCCGGCCGGGATCTTGCCTGGCGCCACCCGGCGGCGTAACGCATGAAGTTCACCCAGGGTCCCGTCAATCATCAGGGCGGCACAGCACTGCCCCTCCAACGAAAGTTGCCTCTTCAAATTGCCGAATGTCCGCTCCAGCGGCGTCGCCCAATGCAGCGCCGAGCTGCTGACAATGAGGTCAAATGGCTGCGGCGAGAGGAACTCCCGAACGTCGGCCACCACAAAGTCCATCCGGGGATCCTCGCCCCAGCGCTCGCGAACGGCGGCAACCATTCCCTCCGCCACGTCGATCACACATAGTGAGGCGTCCGGATAGCGCCGGCGAAGTGGCTCAGTCAGGACGCCGGAGCCGCAGCCCACCTCAAGAATACGGCCGGCCCCGAAACCGCCCGGCTCAGGCAGGGTTTCGATCAGGCGGGCCGCCACATGCCGGTGCAGGGAGGCACCCCGCTCATAGGTCTGCGCCGCACGGGAAAATGATCGGGCCACTGATATCATGAAATCACACCTTCACGCTGTGCGGCCTCGGCAATGAGGCCTGCGACCCGGCTCAATACCTCGGGAGAATGATCCAGGCTCACCGAAAGCCGCAAGCGGGCCGTGCCCTTGGGAACGGTAGGTGGCCGGATAGCCACTGCCAGGATCCCCTGCTCCACCAAGCGACGCTGCAACCGGAGCGCCCGGTCATTGTCGCCCACCATCACCGGGATAATCTGGCTTTCGGAAGGACCGGTATCCAGCCCGACCTCCTGCAAACGCACCCGGAACAGGGCCGCCCGGTCAAGGAGCCGACGACCCATCCCCGGATCAGCACGAAGGCACTCCAGCGCACCCAGCGCCGCTCCGACCATGGCGGGGGGCAACGCCGTGGAATAGATGAAGGCCCGCGCCTTATGGATCAGCCAGCGGCGCATCTCCCCGGAACAGGCCACAAACCCGCCATAGCCGCCCAAGGCCTTACTCAGCGTCCCCATGGAGCAATTCACCTGTGACTCCACACCCGCCTGCCGGATCACGCCCGCCCCACCCGGGCCGAAGACCCCCGTGGCATGCGCCTCATCCACCAGCACCATGGCCCCGGCCGCTCCAGCCACCGCCGTCAGGGCGGCTACCGGGGCAACATCCCCGTCCATACTGAAAACCGATTCAGTCACCAGCAAGCGCTTCCCCCCGGCGGCACAGGCGTGAAGTGCCTTCCGGAACGCGTCAGGGTCGTTATGCGCAAACCGGTGCACATGGGCCCGGCTCAGCACCGCGGCATCCACCAGACTGGCATGAGCCAGCCGGTCAATAAAGACATGATCGTCCCGCCCCACCAACGCACTGATCAGGCCCATATTCGCCGCATACCCGCTGCCGAACACCAGCGCATCCGGATAGCCCTTCAGCGCCGCCAATTGAGACTCAAGCTCCTCGTGACACGCCAGCGTTCCGGTCACCAGTCGCGAGGCCGTCGCCCCGGCCCCATAGCCCCGTACCGCCGCCTCCACGGCGGCGAGCACGACCGGGTTCCGGGCCAGGCCGAGATAATCATTGCTCGAAAAATTCAAAAGCAACGCCGAACCAGCCCTGATGGCCGCCCCGGCATTGGGATAGGCCACCAGCGTCCGCTCCAAGCCCCCCGCCCTTAGGGACCCCAGTTCGTCCGATATCCATGTTTCCGTCGCTCGCATATCACCTATCCTGCTTGGAAGAGCGGCATCTGTCCAGAATTGTAATTTATGTTGCAGGTTAAGGGGGAATGCAGTAGGTTCTCCCGCTGTGGACCGATATGCGGTCTGGTGATTTACGGAGGTGAATGGGCAGGAAGGTGACCGAATATAGTAGTTTTTGTTGATGTGTTTTGTTTTTAGATGTGTTTTTGAAAAAGTTTTTTTATTTTTGGAGTATAGAAAAGTGAATATTTACGTTGGAAATCTGCCTTATCAGACGACTCAGGATGATCTCAAAGTTCAGTTCGAACAGTACGGGGTTGTGGAATCCGTCAACATCATTCAGGACCGCGAAACCGGCCGTTCAAAAGGGTTTGGCTTCGTCGTCATGCCTGACAGCGCTGCCGCCCAGAACGCAATCGATTCCTTGAACGACAAGGATGCGGGTGGTCGCAAAATGAAGGTGAACGAAGCTCGTCCCCGCGCTGAAGGTGGTGGCGGCGGTGGCCGTCGCGAAGGTGGCTTCGAGAGCCGCGAACGCCGCTGGTAATCTACCAGTTTCGTTGATCGCTATAAGGCCGGGGCTCAAACCTCGGCCTTTTTTATTACTGTTGGTCAAATCGCTTGACCCAAGCCGTATTCCGGACTATATTCTGCTGGCTTGTCGAAAAGGGTATTATGCAAAGAGTGGGCACGTCCCACTCTTTTATGTATTGTAGGGTCTCCAAGTTGTGGTGAGGTGTGACTATGAATGGTGAATTATCATCGGTATTAAGTTACCTTGAAAAAGAACGTGGCATTGACCGGGAGACGCTGTTTCTCACGGTTGAGAGTGCCTTGTTGTCGGCCTCCCGGAAAAGCGTGGGGCCCGCCAAAAACGTGCGCATCCACATGGATCGTAAGACCTGTGATATCAAGGCTTTCGCCACGGTACTCGTGGTCGAAAAGGTGGATAATCCTCATGACGAAATCACGCTCCAGGGAGCACGCCGGGTGAAGCCGGATGCCCAGCTTGGCGACAACGTCGAAATCGAGGTCACTCCGAAAAATTTCGGGCGTATTGCCGCCCAAACCGCCAAACAGGCGATTTTGCAGAAAATCCGGCAGGCCGAGCGTAATATTGTCTTCGAAGAGTACCGGGACCGGGTGAATGATATCGTCAGCGGAACCATCCGCCGCTTTGAACGCAACGACATCGTGGTGGATCTCGGACGAGCGGAAGCCATCCTTTCGGCTAAAGAACGTATTTCCACGGAAATGTACCAGGTGGGCGATCAGGTGCGCGCGCTGGTGCTGTCCGTTCAGGATAACGCCTCGGGCCCGAGCATCATGCTGTCCCGCAGCCACCCTGACTTTCTTCGCCGGTTATTCCAGCTGGAAGTGGCTGAAATTGCCGATAATACGGTTGAAATCAAGGGCATTGCCCGCGAAGCCGGGTTCCGGACCAAAATTGCCGTTATGTCGCGTGACTCCAAGGTCGATCCCGTCGGGGCCTGCGTCGGCATGCGCGGCGTACGCGTCAAAAACATCGTTCGCGAGCTGTCTGGCGAGAAAATCGATATTGTCCGCTTCAGTGATGATATCAAAACCTATGTCACCAATGCCCTTTCGCCGGCCAAACTGTCCAAAGTTGAGATTGATGCCGACAAGCCGCGGGTCATCCATGTCACCACGGAAGCGGATCAACTTTCGCTGGCCATTGGCAAACGCGGGCAGAATGTCCGCCTTTCCTCCAAGCTGACCGGTTGGAAAATTGACGTCCAGAAGGATGAAGGCAATATTTCGTTCGAGGAGAAAGTGGCGAAAGCCGTTTGCGACTTGGCCGCTATCCCCGGTATCGGGCGTGCAAATGCGGAGAAACTGGTTCAGGCCGGATTCCTGAATATTGAGGGAATTCTGGCCGCGGAAGTGGCCGACCTTGAAGCGACTGGCGAATTCGACCAGGCTACAGCCAAAACCATCTACGAAGCAGCGGCCGCCGCACAGCCTGCCGTACAGGAGAACATCGAATAGCCCATGAGAGTTCATGAATTAGCCAAGGAATTAGGGATCCACAGTAAAGACCTGTTGGATCAGTTAGCTGCCATGGGCCTTCCGGCCAAAAACCATATGAGCACGCTAGAGGCGGATGTGGTAGCCAAAGTGAAGGCGACCGCCACGCCGGTTTCCGCCGCGCCTGTGGCACCCGTGGCACCCGTGACCGTAGCTCCGGCGGCCCCGAGTACGCCCGCCCCAAAGGCGGTTGAACCCGCGCGCCCAGCCCCGACTGCCGCCCCGAAACCCGTACCTGCACCTGCACCCGTCGTCGAAAAACCGGCCGCGCCGATCCCCGTGGCGCCCGTCAAGGTGACTCCGCCCGCTCCTGCGGCCGAAGTTCCGGCTGAAGGCAGCAAAGTGATTATCCTCAAGGGCCCCATCGTAGTCCGTGATCTCGCTGGATTTTTGGGAGTGCGTCCCAACCAGTTGATTGCCGAGTTAATGCGCCTGAATGTCCTGGCCTCCATTAATGAGCAGATCGACATCAAGGATGCCGCCCGCGTGGCTGAAAAACACGGCTTTACCGTGGAACGTGAGAAGAAGGTCGAACACAAGCCGCTGGTCAAGAAGGAAACGGAAGCGGAAGTGATCCAACAGATCAAAGCCGTTGTCAAAACCCATCGCCCTCCCGTTGTGACCGTCCTGGGCCATGTTGACCATGGTAAAACGTCGCTCCTCGACAAGATCCGTAATACCACCATCGCCAAGGGCGAATCCGGCGGGATTACCCAGCATATCGGGGCCTCCACCGTACAGGTGGGCGACAAGAGCATCACCTTTCTGGATACCCCCGGCCATGCCGCGTTTAGCGCCATGCGTGCCCGCGGTGCCAATATGACGGATATCGCCATCATCGTGGTGGATGCAGGGGACGGGCTCATGCCGCAAACCCTCGAAGCCATCAAGCATGCCCAGGCCGCTGATGTCCCGATCATTGTCGCCATCAACAAGATGGATCTGCCCACCGCCAATCCCGACAAGGTTAAAAAGCAACTGGCGGGCATGAATATGACGCCGGAAGACTGGGGCGGAAAAACCATCTGCTGCCACGTCAGCGCCATGACCGGTGCGGGCGTCCCGGAATTACTTGAAATGATTCTGCTTCAGGCAGAAATGATGGAACTCAAAACCAATCCCAATCAGCCCGCCAAGGGGTTTGTGATTGAATCCCAGTTGGAATCCGGTATGGGCCCGACGGCCAATCTGCTGGTGACCAACGGGACCCTGAATGTCGGGGACGTGATTCTCTGCGGCCCGCACTGGGGCCGGGTTCGCGCCCTGATCAATGACCATGGCGTCAAGGTGAAATCGGCCGATGCCTCCACGCCGGTCAAATGCCTGGGCTTGTCCGGCGTACCGGATGCCGGGGCGGCGTTCGAAATCATCGCCACTGACCGCGCCGCGCGGACGGCGGCTGAGGAATGCCAGGCCAAGAACAAGCTGGTCCAGCTGACCGCGCCCAAACGCGCCTCACTCAATACGCTCTTCGATCAATTGAAGGAAAACAAAGACCGGCTGGAGATCAAGTTGTTGATCAAGTCGGATGTGCAAGGCTCGCTGGAAGCCATTGACTTTGCCCTCAAACAGATCAATAGCGACAAGGTATCCATCCACACCATTCTGGGCGGCGTGGGCACCATTTCGGCCAATGACGTCCTTCTGGCAGCCGCCTGTGACGCCATCGTCGTCGGATTCCATGTATCCCTGGATGAAAATGCCAGCAAATTAGCCAAAAAAGAAGGCGTCGAGGTCCGGCTCCACAGCATCATCTACGAACTGATTGATCAGGTTCGCGAAGCCATGGCTGGCCTGCTGAGCCCCATCCTGCGCGAAAAGATGATGGGAACGGCCGAAGTGAAGCAGGTCTTCTCCATGTCCAAGGGCGGCGTGATCGCCGGCTGTATGTGCATGAGCGGACGCATCACCTCCCGCCTCAAAGTGCGGGTCAAACGCAAGGGCAGCGTTCTTTTCGAAGGCAGCATCGACTCCTTGCGCCGGTTCCAGAACGATGTCAGCGAGGTCAAGGAAAGCCAGGAATGCGGAATCCGGCTGGACAACTTCACGGCCTTTGCGGAAGGTGACGTGCTTGAATTCTATGAAGTCGAGCGCATCGCCCAAACCCTGTAACCCGGGGTAAGCGACTTATGAAGACCGATCGGCTGATCAGAATCAATGAACTGCTTCGTCGTGAGATCAGCGTGGTGCTTTACCGGCTGATCGACCAGACGGAGTTCGATATGTCAGCCATGACCGTGACCCACGTCATTGTCAGCCCTGATCTCCACGATGCCCGCGTCCTCGTGTCCATCCGGGGGCACGAACACGAGCGGCGCAAGATCCTGCGCCAGCTTCAGCATCTGCACTCAGAGGTCCAGACGGAAGTCGCGAAAGCGGTCATTCTCAAATACACCCCCCGCCTGACGTTTGTGCTGGACACCTCCATCGAACAGGGCGATCGCGTGCTGGATATCCTGGCCAAAATCCCCGCTCCGGTCGAATCACCGGCAGATCCGGAACTGCCCGGCACCACGGATCCGACATGAACCGCACCGACCCCTTTGACGGAATCCTGTTGGTCGACAAGCCGACGGGCATGACCTCGCACGATGTCGTGTATAAAATACGCCGGCATTTTAATCTTAAAAAAGTCGGTCATGGCGGCACCCTCGATCCGGCCGCGACCGGCTTGCTGGTCATCCTGCTGGGCCGCGGCACCCGGGTCTCCAGTCGCTTCATGTCTTCCGACAAGACCTACGAAGGCACCATCACGCTGGGCATCACCACGGACTCGCAGGATGCAGAGGGAAAGGTCCTGAAAGAGACCGACCCCTCCGGCATCACCCGCGCCCAACTGGAGGAGGCCATTTCGAAATTCAAAGGCGACATGTTTCAAATGCCGCCCATGGTCTCCGCCATCAAGATGGCGGGGGTTCCGCTTTACAAGCTGGCCCGGCAGGGCGAGGAAGTGGAGCGCAAACCCCGATTCATCCACCTTTACGAATTCAAGTTGCTCGAGTTCACGCCTCCCCACGGCACGTTTGTCGTGCGCTGCAGCAAAGGCACCTATGTGCGGACCCTCTGCTTCGATATTGGCGAAGTCCTCGGGGTGGGCGCCCATCTTTCACAGCTGCGCCGGACCGAATCCGCCGGCTACAGTGTCAATCAGGCCGTGTCACTGGACAAACTGCTCGCCATGCAACAAATGGATCTGCTGAATGTCGTGCTGCCCCTCCATTCACTCGGGGGTGTCATTCAGGACGCCTGAAATGAAAATCGTCCACCACATGTCCGAATTGCGCCGACGCAAGCGTCCCATCTGTCTGGCGGTCGGTTTTTTCGATGGCGTCCATCTCGGCCATCAGAACGTCCTGCGCGAGACGATTGCCCACGCCCGCAAAATCGGCGGGGAAGCCTGGGCCATGACCTTCGACCCCCACCCCCTGAAAATCCTGAACCCCGATGCCGCCCCTCGCATGCTCACCTCATCCCCCCATAAGCTGCAACTCCTGCAGCAATTCGGATTGGATGGTTGCCTCCTGATCCCTTTTAACCGCCGCTTTGCCGCCATTCAGGCGGCCACATTCCTGAAGGGACTTGAGCGCGACATCCCCACCCTCGCCGCCATCTTCATGGGACATGACTGGCGCTTCGGGCACCGGGGCCAGGGGAACCTCCAGATGCTGACCGGGTGGGCCGCACCGCACAAGGGGATTTCCATCCATCAGATTGAAGCCGTCCGCCGCGGGGGACAACCCGTTTCCAGCACGCGGATCCGGAATACCGTGAGCTCCGGGAAACTGGCGGAATCCACCGCCCTGTTGGGGCGCCCCTACAGCATTCTGGGAACGGTCCGGCAGGGCAATCACATCGGCCGCACCATCGGCTATCCCACGGCCAATCTGGATCCTTGTAACGAGGCGCACCCGCCTACCGGGATTTATGCCATTCAGGCGATTTTCAACCATAAGGCCTATCCCGGAATTGTGAATTTCGGGTTTCACCCGACAGTGTCGCCCGTGAAAGCCCCCCTGGTCGAGGTTCATCTGTTTAGCACACAACAAAACCTGTACGGCCGGCCGCTCGAGGTATTTTTCCTGCGTAAACTCAGAAATGAGAAAAAATTCCCTGATCTCACGGCCCTGACCCGGCAGATCCGGAGGGACATCATCAAAGCGCGCCGGATCCTGGCATCCGCCCCCATAAAGAAATTATGGATCAGGACTTTACAAAAGTGGCACCCCGATATTATAGTGCCCCCAACAAATAAGAGTATAAATTAAGACAAAGAAAGGGAATAGGGCTCACATACAGTATGGATTCTCAAGCGAAGAGCACAGTTCAGAAGGAGTTTCAGAGACACGGAAAAGACACCGGTTCATCTGAAGTTCAGGTCGCGTTGTTATCACGCCGGATTGAGGAGCTCACCGAGCACCTGAAACTCCACAAAAAAGATCACAGCTCCCGCTATGGTCTGCTTAAAATGGTAAGCGCGCGTCGTCGTTTGCTCAATTACATGAAGAGCAAGGACGAAGATGTTTATCAGGACGTGATCAAACGTCTTAAACTCCGTCGGTAATGCCATTCGGCAATCAATCAGAGGCCTTTCCGGTTTGTGCGTTAGCACTTAGCGGAACGGGTTGTCTGTTGAACCTCTATTCCAGAAAGACATCATGAAAGAAGTTTCAGTTTCCGTCGCCATCGGCGACAAAGTTATCACCCTTGAAACCGGCCTGCTGGCCCTTCAAGCTAAAGGTGCCGCAACGGTTCGTCTCGGTGACACGATCATCCTTTCAACCGCCTGCGCCTCGGAATCCCCCCGTGAAGGGATCGACTATTTCCCCCTCCAGGTCGAATACCGCGAACGGTTCTCCGCCGCCGGAAAGTTCCCTGGTGGATTTTTCAAACGCGAAAGCCGCCCGTCTGAAAACGAAATTCTGGCCGCCCGTTTCACCGACCGGCCCATTCGGCCGCTCTTTTCCGAAAGCTACCGGAATGATGTCCAGCTGGTGGGCACCCTCCTTTCCGCTGACGGGGAAAACGCCGCAGATGTCCTGAACATCGTGGGCGCCAGCACAGCCCTGACGCTCTCTGACCTGGCCTTTCACGGCCCCATCGCCGGGGTACGCGTGGGTCGCGTCAATGGCAAGTTTGTGGTCAACCCCACCGTCCTGGAACGCGAACAGAGCGATCTGGACCTGGTGTATGCCGGCAATCGCAATACCCCGACCATGATCGAGGGCGACGCCAAGGAACTTTCAGAAGCAGACCTGGTGGCCGCCATGCGGTTCGCGCACGAACAGTGCGTGAAACTGATTGACGCCCAGCTCGAACTGCGTCGGCTGGCCGGCCTGCCCGAGAAGGTGATTGTGGAACCTCCGGCTGACACCACCTTTATCACTGCCGCCCGCAAAGTGGCCGGTGGCGAACTCGCCGAAGCCTACTTGATCGCCGGCAAACAAGCCCGTAACGCCGCGGTCGCCAAGATCAAGGATGTCCTGAAGGCCAAGCTGACCGAAGCCTTCCCGGCCATCACCAAGGAACAGCTGCGCGCCACCATGGATGAGCTGAGCATCGCCGTGGTTCGCGAAAACGTGCTGGAACGCGGCAAGCGGATCGACGGTCGTGGCGAGAATGATGTCCGCCCGTTGTTCGCCAAGGTGGGCCTGCTCCCGCGGGTTCATGGCTCGGCCTTCTTCGGCCGTGGCGAAACACACGCCCTGGGTACCGTCACCCTCGGCACCAACAAGGACGCACAGGATATGGACGCCATCACCGGCGGCCCGACCTCCAAGTCCTTCATGTTGCACTATAACTTCCCGCCCTACAGCGTCGGCGAGACCGGCCGCTTCGGCTCTCCCGGACGTCGGGAAATCGGACACGGCAATCTGGCTGAACGCTCCCTGGCTGAAGTCATTCCGCAGAACTATCCCTACACCGTCCGTCTGCTGTCGGACATCATGGGCTCGAATGGATCCAGCTCCATGGCCAGCATCTGCGTCGGCACGCTGGCGTTGATGGATGCGGGTGTTCCAATCACCAGCCCGGTGGCCGGCATCTCCTGCGGCCTCTTCACGGCGCCTGGCAAAGCCAAGCTGGTCGTGGATATCCTTGGGGACGAGGATCATTGCGGCGATATGGACTTCAAGGTGGGCGGTACCCGCAAGGGCATCACCGGCTTCCAGCTCGACCTCAAAATTCGCGGCCTGGAATGGAACCTGGTGGAAGCGGCCTTTGAAAAGTGCCGGATCGCTCGCATGGGGATCCTGGATTACATGGAGAGTGTGCTCGCGGCACCGCGTGACGCCCTGTCACCGCACGCCCCGCGCATCACGGAAGTCAAGATTCCGATTGATAAGATCGGTGAACTGATCGGCCCCGGGGGCAAGAATATCCGCCGGATCGTCGAACTCAGCGGAGCCCAGATCGACATCAATGATGATGGCATCGTCAAGGTCTTCAGCAGCAAGCAGGAAGGCATGGAACTGGCCCTGCGCGAAATCAACATGATTACCGCGGAGCCGGAAGAGGGCGCCATTTATGACGGCATCGTGACGGGCATCACCAAGTTCGGTTGCTTCGTCGAAATCTTCCCGGGCCGCGATGGCCTGGTTCACATCAGCGAGCTTGCTGATTGCCACGTCCGCAATGTCGAGGATGTGTGCAAGGTGGGCGACCAGATGTGGGTCAAGTGCATCGGGATCGACGAGAAGGGACGCGTCAAACTCAGTCGTCGTGCTGCGATGGTTGAGAAAGACGTTCCTGCCGACCCCGCCGCCCAGTAACGATCATCTCGAAAAACAAAAACGGGAAGAAGAGCAATCTTCTTCCCGTTTTTTATTTCCCCAACATCCCCTCGCCTCTCACATCTTACATCTCACGTCTCACGTCTTACGTCTTAATCCTCACGTCTCACTCTTTCGGAACCTGCATCTGCATGGGACGACCATAGCGGGAGGAATTAATGGTCAGGGGCGTTGCGCGCCCGGTGACGGGAACCGCATTCGAGGCAGGACGGACGACCCCGTCAGCCCCCGGACGGTCGACTGCTGGCCGGTCAATATTATCGAGATAATCCGTTTCGATGATCTGGACCCGTTGAAACAGTTCAGCGACTTGCCGCGTCAGCATGGTATTATCCACTTCCAGTGTGGAGACCTTCTCCTTCAACCGCTCGATCTGGCTGTCACGATCCGTCAGTTCGCTGCTCATATTGGAGGCCAGCGTCGAATGCGCCCAGAGGATATTGCGGGTGATATCCGAACGGACCGTGGCCGCACTCTTTGCCGCCGACTGAGCCACCTTATCCGCTGCTTTTTTGAACTCCGCCTCCGTGGAAAGCTGGGAACGATCGATCCGCGTGCTCGTTTGCTCAAGATCCGACTTGAGGGCATGGACCCGGTCACTGTTCATCTTTACAAGGACGGCCAACACACAGGAAAAGACCACCACCAATCCAATGATCCCCCATATAAAGCGCTTACGGCCACGACGGCGTTCCTGATCCAGAAACTGTTTAAATGAATTCAACACCGGCAACGACTCCTCGCTCAGAGCGGGATCCCCTGCCAGCGCTGGCAAATTCATCCCGTCACTGCGGGGCGCTTTCGCAGAAGGGGGCGGAGGAAATTTACCGGCAGCCGGGTTCATGCCGGCCATCCGCTCGGAAATACGGGAGAGCGCCTCGGCCTGGAGTCGCAATACCTCGGTAAGCCCCTCAACGCCGCGGTGCTCAGGATCCAAATTTTCTTTATTTTCTGACATCATCATCTCCTTTAGAACCACTTAGGGCTGTTTTTCTTCTGGGATTTTTGATCCCGCTTCAATACTTCCCACTGTCGCAACTCATTCTGGAGCCGGGCTTCGACACTATTTAAAACACCGGGCTTCGGCGCCGCCGTCCCCTGCTGATGAGAGGACGATTTTCCCGTACCCGGCGGCGTGATCCAATCCTCCGCCTCCTTGGGGCCCCCCACGGGTTCTGCATGAAGCAGTTCCGCATGAATCACATCTACCTCGACCACCGCACCCCGCTGGGCGACCTCGCGTTTCCGCTGATTGATTTCGTTCTGCAAATCACGACACTGACGTTCACGCTGCTCCATTTCACGCAAGGTCTTCGCCACCTGCTCGGTCGACGCTTTGACTTCTTTCTCAAACTGCCTGAGCTTGTCGGACGATTCCTTTTCTTTTCTGGCGGACGCTTTCTGCAACGCCTCGAACTGTCCTTCGACACTACCCAGAGTGGTGCGAAGGGCCTTCTCCAACGCCGTCATTTCGGCACGTGTCTCACGCTCCTGCCGCTCGGCCACGGCCTGCCGCTCGGCCAGGGCCTCCTCAAGCCGTTGGATCCCCGTTTCCTTTTCACGAAGGGCATTCTGCGCCGTTTCAATGCGGCGGGCCAGGGCCTCGGCCTCTCCTGACAACTGAGCGGCTTTCCCGAGTTCTTTTCCAGCCCGCTCCTGCTCCAGAATCAACGCCCGCTCGGTCACCGCATATTTGGATTCCCAATCAGCGACCACGACCCTGGCATCGGCCAAATCCTGTCCCGCTTGCTTCAGCTTTGATTCCCAATCAACCGCCACCAGCCTTGCGTCAGCCAGATCCTGCCCGGTTTGCTTCAACTTCGATTCCAACTCAGCCGCAGCAAGCTTTGCGTCAGCCAGATCCTGACCGTTTTTCTTCAGCAAGGCCTCGTGGGCCGCCACCACCTGAGCCGCTTTTCCCTGCTCGTGGCCCGACCGGGTCTGCTCCTGCTTCAAGGTGCGGTCGGCCAAAAGAAATTTGGCGCCGAAATCAGCGGCCGACATGACAGCGGCGGCCAGATCCGCCTCAGTTTTCTCCAGCTTGATCCGCATGGCTTCCAGTTGTGCCCCGCGCTCCTCCGCTGCCCTGACCGCCTCAAACCGCTCCTCCCGGGCCGACTGGGCCGCCCCCAGGGTGGCGCTCATCAAGGCCCCGCATCCCGCCAGCATCTGATGAAATTCCTCCACCAGAAGGGGTATCATCGCGTCACTGAGGATCGTATCCCGGGCCGTCCCTCTCTCACACACACGGGCTCCCGCCGGTATTGAATTTTCCGAAGCCAACAGCCGGATCGCCAGAAGGTTGAGGGGCCCATAGAACGAGCCATCCATCAGCTGAACCGACCAGTTGAGGCGCAGTTCAGGGATCGCCTCAACGGGGAACCAGACGTCCTGCCGCTCCGACAATTCACAACCGGGAATGACCCGCGCATCGGTCGCCCAGAGGCATAACGTAACAATATCAACGGGACCATACACCGTCCCGTCCGGGGTTCTGAGATAATAGGCCGCCACGTTGTTCAGGGGTGTATCCATGGAAGGTTAACCGTTGCCCCCGAAATTTGACTTCTTCTTCCAGAGCGTCTCGCGTCGCGGTTTCCGGCAAGGCGTCTGGAGCACTTTCACATAGACCATATCCTCCCCGAGGATATGCTCCAACTCCTGGATCAGGGACTCATCGCAAGTGACCTGATAATGACTACTGGTGTCGAGAAACACCTTTTCTCCGGACTGATATTCCAGGCACAAATTCACCATGGTCTGTCCGGGATGAAGCTCAAGGACATTGCGAACGCTCTCAAGGATTGCCGGATCCTCACTCACCCGGCCAGCCGTCATATGCAGGCTGAATTTTTCAACAAACAACGCCGGCGCATCTTTGAGCGGATAGACTTCATTGGCGATGATCCGGAGCCGGTTCTCATCATCCAGCCGGACCTCCCCGCACAGCATGATCGCCTGATCCTGTGCCAAAACGGACTTGTATTCCAGATAGGCGTCCGGATACACCACCACCTCGACCGTCCCTTCCAGATCCTCCAACTTCAGGACAGCCATGGGCTCCTTCTTTTTGGTCATGCGCGGCAACAGCTCTGAAATCAAGCCGCCGATACGCGTCTGATCCCCGGACTTGATCGCCTTCAAGCCTTCCACATTGGTCAACTGATAGCGCTCCAGCAGTTTGGAAAACTGACTCAACGGGTGCCCGCTCATGTAGATTCCCAGCAACTCGCGTTCCTGGGCCAGCAACTGGCTTTCCGCCCATTTATCGGCCGGGGGGAGCGATCCGTCATCTATTGTCACCTGCGGTTCAACGGGCATGAGGTCGAACAGACTCCCCTGCCCCGAGGCCTTGTCGCGGGCGGCCGCATTGGCCCGGCTCAGGGCAAAATCAATCCCGCCAAACAGCCGTGCCCGGTCACTGCCCGGAAAATCAAAGGCGCCGGCCTTGATTAAGCTTTCAACGACCTTCTTGTTGACCACCTGCCCCTGGAATCGCCGGGAAAAGTCCATCAGCCCCTTATAAGGCCCGTTTCGCTTGCGCTCGGCCACAATCTCACGGCAGGCGCCCTCCCCCGCATTCTTGATGGAGGCGAGACCATAGCGGACCGCTCCCTTGGTGGGACTGAAGCGAACCTCGCTTTCATTGATATGGGGCGGAAGGATCTCAAGTCCCATCGCGCGACATTCAACAATGAATATGGGGATTTTATCCATATTCCCCATTTCACTCGAAAGCAACGCGGCCATGAACTCCTCAGGAAAGTGCGCCTTCAGGTAGGCGGTTTGCATGGCCACCACGCTGTAAGCCGCGCTATGGGATTTATTGAACCCATAATCCGCGAACTTCTCGATCATGTCGTAGATTTCCTGCGCCTTGGACGCCGGAATCTGGTTGGTTTTGGCACACCCCTCGATGAATTTTTCGCGCATCTTGGCCATTTCGCTGGCCTTTTTCTTGGAGATCGCGCGACGGAGATTATCGCCCATGGCTAGGGAAAAACCGGCCAGGACATTGGAGACGCGCTGGACTTGCTCCTGATAGATCATGTAGCCATACGTCCCCTTGAGAATGGGCTCAAGAAGCGGATGGCCGAATTCAGTTTTCTCACGCCCATGCTTCCGGTTAATGAAGCTATCAATAAACTGCATGGGACCGGGCCGATAGAGGGCGTTCATGGCAATGATCTCGTCGATGACCGTGGGGCAAAGCTTGCGCAAGTTGTCCCGCATGCCCCCGCTTTCAAACTGGAAAACGCCCACGGTATCGCCACGCTGAAGCAGCTCGAAGGTTTTCGTATCATCCATGGGAATGGCGTCAATATCCACACTGATGCCGCGGGCGATCTTAACCAGATCAACCGCTTCCTGGATGACCGTAAGGGTCTTCAGCCCCAGGAAATCCATCTTGAGCAGGCCGATTTTCCCGATGGGATCCATGGAATATTGGGTAATGACCTGATCTTCTTTATCCAAGGTCAGCGGTACAATCTCAATGAGCGGTTTTTCGCCGATCACCACGCCGGCCGCATGCGTTCCGGCATTACGAAGCAACCCCTCAAGCACAACCCCGTACTCCAGGATCTGCTTGCAGTGCGGCTCGGTCACCGAGGCTTTTTTGAATTCGGGATTCTGCTCAAGCGCCTTGGCCAGGGAAATTTTAGGATCATCCGGGATCATCTTCGCCAGGCGGTCACACTCGGAATAAGGCAGTTCCAGTGCACGTCCAATGTCGCGGATGACCGTCTTGGCCCCCAGTGACCCGAAGGTAATAATCTGAGCGCAATTCTCCCGCCCGTACTTGTCCTTCACATACTCAATCACCTCGCCACGCCGGGTCTGGCAGAAATCGATATCAAAGTCAGGGGGTGAAATCCGTTCAGGATTGAGAAAGCGTTCAAAAATCAGATCATAGCGGATGGGATCAATCCCCGTGATTTCGAGAAGGTAAGCCACCAGACTGCCTGCACCGGAGCCACGCCCGGGTCCCACGGGAATCCCCTTGGTCTTGGCAAAGTTGATGAAATCCCACACCACCAGGAAGTAATTGATGAACCCCATGCGCTCAATGATGGAGATCTCGTACATGCACCGCGTCACCAGCTCTTTTTCACGCTCATCACGGGGGTGGGTATAATCCTTAACCCCATACCGCTTCAGCAACCCCTTGTAACACAAGGAAAGCAGGTACTCCTTCTGCGTGGTTTCTGCCGGCACCTTGAACATCGGGAAATGCAGGTCGCCGAACTTGAATTCCACATTACAGGCTTCCGCTATTTTCAAGGTGTTGGAAATGGACTCGGGCAGTTCGCTGAAGATCGCCGCCATCTCGTCCCCGCTCTTGAAGTAGAACTCGGAGGAAGGGTACTTCATGCGCTTGGGATCGCTCATGACCGTCTGGGTCTGGAGGCATAGCATGACTTCATGGGCCGCGGCATGCTCCCGCTTGAGATAATGCGCATCGTTCGTGGCGACCAGGCCGAGCCCCGTCTTTTTTGCCAGCGCCACCAGTCCCTTATTGACCTTGCGCTGTTCCGGCATCATATGGTCCATCACTTCGAGAAAGAAGTTATCCTTACCCAGGATGTCCGAATACAGGCCGGCTAACTTAAGGGCGCCCGCCTCATCATCATCCCGCAAGCGCTCTGGGATTTCCCCCTTGAGGCAGGCTGAAAGCCCGATCAAGCCCCCGGAATATTTCGCCAGGATTTCATGATCAATCCGGGGCTTGTAGTAGAACCCCTCCAGATGGGCGGCACTGATCAGCCGCACCAGGTTGTGGTAACCGAACTCGTTTTTGGCCAGCAGCACCAGATGGTTGGAGTGGGACTTTGCCGAATTTTCGGTTTTCCGGTCAAAGCGGCTGCCGGATGTCACATAGGCCTCACACCCGATGATCGGCTTGACCCCCTTCTCCCGGGTGGCTTCATAGAAGGGCACCGCCCCATACATCACGCCGTGATCCGTAATGGCCAGCGCCGGCATCTGCATGGCCTGGGCTGCCGTCGCAATATCCTTAACACGGCAGGCCCCATCCAGCATGCTGTATTCAGTGTGAACGTGAAGATGAACAAAGGGCGTCGTCATAGGCAGGCGGGTCAGACATCCATCGCCATTGCGACTTCAGGACAGGTGAAGGGGGAATCGTATTTCGCGCAGTTGATGCACCCCATATAGAGCTTATGCATCAACGACACCTTGGGCACCTCATGGAACCCCATCTTGGTAAAGAAACCGGGCGTGAAGGTCAGGACAATCATCTGGGAGGGCTTCAAGATTCGAATCCGCTCGATGGCGGCCTCCACCAGCATCCGGCCCACTCCATGTTTCCGCAGGCTGCGCTTGACGGAAAGCGACTTGATCTCAACCGAGGGGTGCCGGGCATGGCCGATTTCGGGCAGAATGGACCAGGATACGGTCCCAACAATCTGGCCTTTCTTTTCACAGACAATAAACCGGTCTATGTTCTCGGCAATATCAGAGATGGGCCGCGGCAGTAATTCCTTGGGATAGGCCTTGATCAGGCTGTAGATCCCGTCTGCATCGGTAAAACCCGCATTACGTACAATGAATTTTGGTTTCTGTTTCACAGCGGGAAGAATACCCCACCCCCCTTCACGACGCCAAGAAAAAGAATGAACCGGCGCCGACAGAGCGGCGCCCTCCATTTCCCCCGATGGAGGGTTTTGCTCCGTCAAAACCTCTGCCCCATCCTATCGCAACGCCAATTTCCTGTATTTACCCCGGCGATGGAGCAGCCGGTCGCTGTTACCCGCCAAGACTTTCTCTTCGAAATCAGCGAAATTGCCATCAAACCAGCGAAGTTTGCCGTCCCCTTCAAAAATGAGCAGGTGCGTACAGATCCGGTCCAGGAAATAGCGGTCATGGCTGATGACCATCGCACAACCGGGGAACTCCATAATCGCCTCTTCCAATACGCGCATGGTGTTGACGTCCAAATCGTTGGTAGGCTCATCAAGCAACAGCACATTGCCCCCCTTGCGGAGCATCTTGGCCAGATGGACCCGGTTGCGTTCACCGCCGGACAGCTTGCCTACCTTTTTCTGCTGCTGCGCCCCCCGGAAATTGAACCGCGACAGATAGGCGCGTGAATTCATCGTGCGATCGCCCATCTCCACCTCTTCCCGCCCGTTGGTAATCTCCTCAAACACCGTCAAATCGTCACGTAAGGCATCCCGGTGCTGATCCACATAAGACAGCACCACGCTTTCCCCGATCGTCACCACGCCCTGATCCGGCGTCTCCTGCCCCATCAGCATGCGGAACAGGGTGGTCTTGCCGCATCCGTTCGGCCCCACCACGCCCACCACCGCGCCCCGGGGCATATTGAAGGAGACCTGGTCCAGTAGCGTCACGCCGGCATAGGCCTTGGATACGCCCTCCAGGACGATCACCTTGTTCCCTAAATGCGGGCCGGGAACAATCTGGATCGACACATCATCCTTGCGCGCCTCAAACCGCTCGCTGGAGAGTTCCTCGTAGCGGGCAATACGCGCCTGACTCTTCGTGCGCCGGCCCAATGCCGAGGTCCCCAACCACTCCAATTCATTGGCGAGCACCTTCTGCCGCTGGCTCTCCTTTTTCTCCACCTGCCTCAACAGTTCGGCCTTCTGCTTGAGCCAGGAGGTATAATTCCCTTCAAAGGGAATCCCGCGCCCGTTATCCAGTTCCAGGATCCACTTGGTGATATGATCCAGGAAATAGCGGTCATGGGTGACGATAATCACCGTACCATGATAGTCGCGCAGGGTCGTTTCCAGCCAGGCCACGGTCTCGGCATCCAGATGATTGGTCGGCTCATCCAGCAACAACATGTCGGGCTTTTCGAGGAGGACTTTGCAAAGCGCCACGCGACGCCGTTCGCCCCCGGACAACTTGGTCACATCGGCATCATCAGGCGGCAGCACCAAGGCATCCGACGCCACGTCCACCAGCCGGTCGACCTCCCAGGCATCCATACTGTCAATCTGGTCCTGCAGGCGCCCCATCTCCTCCATCAGCTTATCCATGTCGGCCTTGGGAAGTTTTTCCCCCATTTTATCGGCCACCTCATCATACCGGCGGATCAAGGCATGTACCGGTTCCAGGGCCTCTTCGAGATTCTGACGCACTGTCTTCGCCGGGTTGAGCTGTGGCTCCTGCGGCACATATCCCACCCGCATCCCCTTGCCCAGGGTGGCCGTCCCCATGAAATCCTGATCGATTCCCGCCAGAATGCGCAGCAAACTGGTTTTTCCCGACCCGTTCTCCCCCACAATGCCGATTTTGGCGCCGTAATAAAACGACAGACTGATATCCTGAAAGACCGTCTTGTCGTTATACATCTTCGTCAGATTCTGAGTCTGGAAAACAAATTGTGGGGCCATAAATTTAAGTTACCGGTTAAGGGTTAATGATTATCAGATGAAAAATAGTTCGTAATATTACAGCGTAACCATTACGAACTCAAGCTTGACTCGCATGAGAGAACCCGCCACCATACGCCCCCTGATTGGATGGGTTACCTTTGTGCGCCTGTAGCCTAATGGACAAGGCATCTGACTTCGAATCAGAAGATTACAGGTTCGACCCCTGTCAGGCGCGCCATTCGTAACCAACGAGTTACGACATTGGATCCAATTTCCCACGCTCAATGCCACGAGCAAAAGTTTCACTCACCGCCGAAAGGATTTACCACGGAGGTCATATGCGCCGCCCTTTTACCCTATTACCGGCACAACCACCTGCCGGCCCGTCGCCAAGGCTCCGCGCAGCGCCTCCATGACCGCGATGGGGGCAAGCATCCGGACGTCATTGAGTTTATCTTTGATCCCCGCAATGCAGGCATTATGCGTGAGCGCGCTCATGGTCGTCACGGCAACCTGTTTCTCGCGTCGCCATTTCAGGAACTCGCACGCCTCCGCAAACGAGGTGCTGAAAGGTTTATCCACAAACACAGGAATGCCCGCGGCGACAAATGGCCGGGCCGCCGCAAGATGATACGTCCCATCACGATGATCAATCATCAATCCATCGATTTTACCGAGCATCTCGGCGGGGTCGCTCACCACAGTTGGGATCCTGCCCGCCTTGGCGGTCTTCTCCGCCAAAACCTCCGATTCGCCCCACAGGTGTGTGACGGCAAATCCAGGAGGCGTTCGGGCAATGTTGATTAATGTGAAAATCGCAGTCGCATGCGAGTTCTCAGCGCCGATAATTCCGATTCTGAACGGTTGCCCGGTTGTCATTAACACGGGCTCAATTCGTCAGCACATCGAGCACTTCCGCCGCCGTCGTGGACTTTAAAATGCGCTCGCGCTTTTCACTGTCGTTCAGGATCTGGCTGATCTCTGAGAGAAATTGAATGTGGGGGCCGGTACGACTGATCGAGGAAATGGTCATGACGAAAATGGTCGAAGGCTTGCCGTCCATCGAGGCGAAATCGACGCCCTCTTTTTTCAACGCCAGCGCCGTGGCCAGCTTTTCCACCGAATCGGTCTTGCCATGGGGGATGGCAATACCGTGCTGCATGCCAGTGGACATTTTCTGTTCACGATCAAGAACGGCCCGGAGGGCGGCAACACGGTCTTTAATCCGTCCGCGCGCCATCAGCAGGTCGATCATCTCCTCGATGATCTCCTCCTTGGTCGTCCCCTTCAAATCAACAATGATCGTGTCTTCAGATAACAGCTTCTTTAAATTCATGCCGGGATCCTCAAAAAAAACTTTCAAAAGTTAGCACATCGCCACCCTATTGCGAACTATTTTTACTCCGATAAAGCTCCAGCAACGCGGGAGTGACATCGGTCAGGGAAAAAATCGTCTTTTTCAGGAAATCGCTGCCCGGCCCGATCGCCACCAGCGGGACCGGATTCATTGAATGCGACCGCGCTCCGAACCGTTCAATATTACCATGGTCACTGGTCAGCACAAACAAGAGGCCCGCGTCCCGGGTGAGTGACAGGACTTCCCCCAGGAATTCATCAAATACTCCCAGGATCCGCAGTATATCCGCCCAGGTCCCTTTATGCCCGGCCCGGTCCGTCTGAAAATACTCAAACAGGGTGAAATCGTGTTCGCGGGCGATCGCCACCAGCGCCTGCGCCGCCTGAACCGGGGTTTGCAGGGGCCCTTCGTACCCCTTCGCCCGCAGACTCTCGCGGGTGAGGTCCTGATACACAGCCTTCCCCTGCTCCAGCAACGCCTTGTCCCGGACACACCCCGCCTTCAACGCCGATACCGTGGTCACCGACTGAATCTTCCGGGTTTCCACCTCGCTGAGCTCTGACACATAATAGCCATTGGCGAAGGTGGATGAAAATCCCAAGGCCCCGAGTTGGTCGTAAATATTATTTTCCCGGATGATTTTCTGAAGTGAGGGACCGGGAAACCCGGCGACATGGCGCCCCATATGCCGGGCGGCATTCACTCCGGTCAACAGCGCCGTCTGCCCGGTTGCACTCTGGGGGATGCCTGCAACCCCCAGCCCGGCATCAATGGAACTGGCGTGAGAGGTGAGCAGGTTGAGGAGATTCGGGCACACGCCGCTATAGACGGGATTGAGTTCGGGATTGTCGCCCCCCATCCCGAGCCCATCCACAAGGATGAATAACGTCCGCGGCGACGCTCCCACCACTAAACCCCCAACCCGAGCCGGACAGCCAACCGCTCGGGCAGGCCTGCCGCAATGATCTTCTTCTGGGCCGTCTCGATATCGTACTCCACCCGCCGGATCTCAAATTGACGAGCGGTGGTATCATATACCGCATAGGAGGACCGCTTATCGCCATCCCGCGGCTGCCCCACACTCCCCACGTTGACAAAATACTTTTTCCCGAGCGTCACCGGAATGACCCCCGCGACATTGAGCCGCCGCACATACCCGGACTTTTCAAACACCACAGGTTGATGGGTGTGTCCGTAGAAGCACACGGTCGTCGACTGGTAATTGAAATTGGACTCCGCCTCCAGCTCATCAAACACATAGCCCCACTTCTCAGGCATATCCAAGGTGCTGTGAACCAACGTGAAACTGCTGACCACCCGGACCATCTTGAGTTGCTTGAGAAACCCCAGTTCATCCTCGGTCAATTGGTTCCGGGTCCAATCCACCACATTGGCGGCAAGGGGATGGAAGTCACGGATGCACTCGTCATGCGAACAGTAGTGGTCGTGATTGCCACGCACGCAGATGGCGTTCAGTTCACGAATCTTGGCGAGACATTCCGAAGGGTTGGCGTTGTAGCCCACCATATCACCCACACAGGTGTAGTTCGTCACGCCTTGGGACTGGGCATCTTCCAGAACGGCACTGAGCGCCTCCCAGTTCCCATGAATATCCCCCATTACTGCATATTTCACATTCGCCATATGATCACTTACACCTTCAAAATCATGGACGCCAGGGCCAGATCAGCCGGAGTGGTGATCTTGATATTCGTCGCAGGAGCGGGAACCAGATGGACCGGCTCTCCCAACGCCTCAACGGCCGAAGCCTCGTCCGTAACCGTCAATTTCTTCTTCTTGGCATGGGCGTAGGCCTTGTTCAGCCAATCGACCCGGAAGGTCTGCGGCGTCTGCACCGCCCACAATTTCGAGCGATCGACCGTCCGCACTACCAGGGAGCCGCGATCGACTTCCTTGATCGTGTCGGTGACCTTCACGGCCGCCACCCCGGTGCCCTGCCGCTTGGCCGAAAGAATGGTTTCCTGAATAAGGGCGGGAGTCACACAGGGCCGGGCCCCATCATGCACGGCCACGATTTTCACATCATCTTTCAATTCAGCCAGGCCGAGCATGACGGAGAGCTGCCGCGAGGCCCCGCCCGCCACCACTTTACGCACCTTGGAGAACCCGAACATCTGAATCATGCCGCGCGCCGCATCCATCCGGTCCTTGCGGACCACGAGAATCACCCCGTCAATCAGAGGGCATTGTTCAAACGCTTGGAGGGAATACATCAACACCGGGCGAGTCCCAAGGGAGAGGAATGCCTTGTCCACATCCGCCCCCATGCGCTCACTTTTTCCAGCCGCAACAATGATACCGAAAATCATATCCAGACCCGCCTTTCAGGAACCCAGATACTACCCACTTATCAGCCTTGTGTCAAAACCGTATTGTGTCATTTTATTGCAACTCGCTGTCTTTTCGGGTAAATACCAGAGCAATGGGACGCCCGAACTCCAACAACCAGGGATTTGCACTGCTGATGGTCATTCTACTACTGGCGCTGCTTTCCGGCGTCGTGGTGCAATCCCTCATTTCTACCCGGATGCAACTCCGGGCGGGTGACCTCCAGCACGCCCACTTCTTGCTGCGGGCCTCATGCCTCGATGCCGCCTGGGCCGCCCTGCATAACGGCATGAAGGCGGGGTCAAGTTCGTCGGATTACCAGATCTTTGAAAATCAGCTCCCCTCTGGCATTCAGGTCCGGACCACCCTTAGAGGCCTTGATCGAACGGCCCTCCCTCTCCCGCTTCAACGGCCGGATGTTCCCTTATTCGGCCAGTTCTTCTCCGTTACCGCACGCGCGGAATGGGGGCCCCGGACCCGGGCCGTCCGCGGCCTGGCCTGCCGTCTCCCATCAGGCGATGTTCGGCTCCTCGCCTGGGCGGAGACCCTCTGACATGAGGACCCCCGCCACAGCCCCCTGGGCCAAAGTCGCCTTTGGTATCGATCTTACCGACTTTAACCCGATCCTCATCAAAGCGACCAGATCCGGGCGCACCCTCTCGCTCGAGCCCGTCGAGCTCGCTGCGCTGACCGACCTCCCGGCCGCTTCAGTCATCGCCGGCAGTCTGCTCCAGAAGGAAAGCTTCACCCGCTGGCTGACCGCCCCTATCGCGTCTGCTAAAAAAGCCGAAAAAGTGTTTCCGTCGCTATTGGATGTCCAGCTGCCGTTCTCGGTTGAAGATTGCGAATATGCCCTGCTGCAAACCGTCCCCACCCCGGATCACACGGGCACCCGCGGCCTGGTGACCGGGGCACGCAATGTGGATATCGAGAAACGGCTGGCCACCTTTTCCAACTTGGGCGTAAATCCCCACCTTCTGGACCAGGAGGGACTCGCGCTATGGAGTCAGGTCCAGGAAGAGCTTCCGCCCCTCACCGGAACCCCGGCCTTGCGGATTATTATCTACCTTTCAACAGAGCGGGTAACCTTGGCGATCGGCCAGAATGACGAATTCCTCGGAGCCCATACCATGCGGCTATTGGACGCCGACCAGATCCACCGGATTCTTAAATCCTATTTCCCCGCCACGCCCCCTCTTACCCAATGGTTCATCACGGGCCCGAATGCCCCCGGCCTGGCGGAACCCGGCACCCTTCTTCCGGACAGCCTTTCCAAACGCTGGCCCGGCCCGGTCAAGCTGACCCGTGAGCCCCAGACCTTCCTTGCCCGGGCACTTGCCACGCGGGCCCTGACCCCGGGCTCCATCCGCTGCAACCTGCGGACGGGCCGTTTCTCCCATCCTGCCCTGGCTCAACGTGAGGCCAAACGTCCGTATCAATGGGCGGTCACCTGCCTGCTGGCGGGCCTGGCCTTGTGCGCCATCAATGTAATCTGGCTTATTTTCACAGCCCATCAGGCCGCCGGACTCCAAACCGCCTTCCGCTCGCTCGCCATCGAGATCACCGGCTCGCCCCTTGGAATTCCCGCCAAACAGGAGGTGTTGACGGCCCGCCGCGCCCTCGAAGCCCAAACCAAAGCCATGGAACCGTTCCTCGCCACCACCGAGTCCCCGATCGCGCCCGCGCTAAAGGAAATTCTCGTGGTCGCGCGGGAAGAAGGCCTTTCCGTTGAAACCCTGACTTTGAGCCGGAAAAACAGGGTACTCCATGGAACTGCGGCCAAATGGACGCAGGCGGAAGCGGCCTGCCGCCGCCTGAATACCCAGGGGTGGGCCGCCACCTTGGAACGTAAAGACCTCCCGCCGGGCGAGGACCGTGTTGCATTCGTTATCGGCCTGGGACGCTCACATGAAAAATAACCCCCTTCCCCTGCCCGCCCTCTGGACTGCCGCCGCCGTCGCCCTGTTGCTCGGCCTCCTGCTCAGCCTGCGTACTGTGGGCGATCTGGGGCGTACCACAGAAGTCTGGCAGAAAAAGGGACATGACCTTCAGGACCTGACGGCGATGCGCGCCATAGCCGCCAAATACCGGAGCGTATTGAAACAGTACGCTCAATACCCTGCTGCCCCGGCGTCTCTCGGGGAATTAGCCCGCCGCGCGGTGCCGGGGATGAACCTCATCACCCGCTCCACGGAAACCCATCCCTCCATGCCGGGCTGGACCGCACGCAAAGTGAATATCGGGCTAGTCGACCTCACCGGCGATGAGTTAGGCCGGTTTCTGGAGACTGTGACCACGGCGACCCCGCCCTGGGCCATTCTGGACTGCACCCTCACCGCCAGTCCCGCCCAAGGCCGCCTCGCCAAAGTGGAATTGGTGCTGGAGACGGTGGAGAGGAATTAAGACTCACTTCCCCTTCAGCATCTCTTTCGCATGCTTCAGGGTCACACTGGTGAGATCGCGGCCACCCAGCATCCGGGCCACCTCTTCCACTCGTTCATTGGGAGTGAGGCAGGAGATCGAGGTGCGGGTGCGGCCCCCGGCCACTTCCTTGGCAACGGAGAAATGGGTTTTCCCAAAAACCGCCACTTGCGGAAGATGCGTAATACAGAGCACCTGATGGTGTTTTCCCACCTTCTCCAGCTTGGTCCCAATGGCCGTCCCCATGGCCCCGCCAACGTTGGCATCAATCTCGTCGAACACCAGCACGGGAATACGGTCGTGGTCAGCCAGCACCGCCTTCACCGCCAGCATCACCCGCGAAATTTCGCCGCTCGACGCAATGGCTCGCAGGGGATGAGAGGGCTCACCGGCATTCGGCGCGAATACAAACTCAATCGAATCCAGCCCGGAGGGGGCCGGTTCCACGCCCTGAAGTTCAACCCCGAACACCCCGTGCGCGAACCCCAGATCTTTTAATTCCCCGGTAATCGTCTTCGCCAGGGTGATCGCCGCCTGATGCCGGGCCTTGCTCAACTTGGCTCCCGCCTGATCCACCTTTCCCCGGGCAACGGCTATCGCCTGGTCGAGCTCAATCAGGCGTTCCCCGCGGCGCTCCAGATCTTTCAGTCGGTCCTTGACCCGGTCGCGATGCTCCAGCATAGCCGCGACCGAGCCGCCGTACTTGCGAGTCAGCCGGTGATACACCGCCATCCGGTCTTCCAGCCACTGCAGACGGGCAGGATCCCCTTCGATGTTGCGGGCCACCTTCTCCACCGTCTCAGCCAGATCCTGCGTTTGGACCATGATGGAATGCGCCTGTTCTTTCCAGTCCCCGGCCGCGCTGATCAAGCCGGCCAGTTCGGTCAGTCCCTTATGCGCAAAGGCCAGTCCATTAAAGGCGGCGGAGTCACCCTCCATCAACGCGCTTTGAATCCCGCCTGCCAGTTCAAGAATCCGCTGGGCATTAGCCACCTGCACCTGTTCCTGGGCAATCGCGTCATCCTCGCCCACCACCGGGGCCAGTTCCTCAATTTCCTTCACCTGAAAAGCCAGCAGCTCAATCTGCTGGGCGACGTCCTGCTCACTGGCTCCCGCTAATTCCTTGCGCTGGACTTGCGCATCGCGATAGGCGGCATAAGCGGTTTCATACAGGGTACGGGCCGCCCGCAAGTGGCCAAAGGCATCCAGAATATCCAGCTGGAAATCGGTGTTGAGCAACGACTGATGGTCATACGGGCCATGCATATCCACCAGATGCTCACCCAGCCGTTTCAGCACCTGACTGGTGGTGGAACTGTCGTTGATGAAATTCTTGCCGGTCCCCGTGGCCAGCAGCGTGCGGCGGATAAACAACTGCCCCCCCTCGCAGGGCGGAAGTCCCACCTCATCCAGGATGGCATCCACCTCCCGGGAGTCACCCAGTTGGAAGACGGACTCCGCCAGACATTGATCCGCGCCGGCCCTGATCAGGCTTTTGTCGGCCCGTTCCCCGAGCAACAGGCCCAAGGCGCCGATAATCACCGACTTACCCGCCCCGGTTTCACCGGTAATGACATTCAAACCCGGTTTGAATTCAACGGTAATGTCCTCAACCAGAGCCAGATTTCTCACTCGTAGCGACTGAAGCATGGCGGGAGAATACATGGCGCCAAACCTGAAGGCAAGTGGAGTTCAAGCTCTTTTTAAATTGACGGACCGCCACCCTCGGCCAATACTAACAGTAATGAGGAGATAAGATCATGAAACACTTGCAGATGATCCAGAAATTCCTGAGCGAAAAACGCGATTTTGATGATTTCCCTGAGTACGGATTTCCCTTTGTTACGGTGTCCCGCCAATCCGGAGCCGGCGGACATTTGTTATCCTACGTGATTCTCACCGAATTCCTGAAACACCGCGCCAACCCGCTTTTTGAGGGGTGGCATGTGTTTGACCGGGAACTCTGCGAACTGGTCGCCCGGGATCCCCTCCTGCAAAAAGACATGGAAGTCCTGCTGGGCGAAAAATATCGATCCCAATTCAATGATTTTGTCGAGAGCCTTTACTCCGGGCGGTCCGAGCAACACACGCTCCACACGACCACCTTCCGGGTGGTGCGCATGCTGGCGCTGATTGGCAAAGTGATTATCGTCGGGCGTGGTGGCTCACTCATCACGGCGGATCTGCCCCAGGGGATTCACATCCGGTTGGTTGCGCCGGAGGCCCATCGCGTGGTCTGGATGATGAAGCGCTTCAAGATCAACAAAGAAGAGGCCCGCGAAGCCGTCCACAATCAGGACCGGGATCGCAAGAAGCTGATCAAACTGTTTTTTAACCGCGACATCGATGATCCCCTACTTTACGACATGGTGTGGAACACCGGGAAAGTCGAACTCGACGTGGTCACCCGGGCCACCATCGACCTGATAAAAAGGCGGACCGAGCCCAAGACCGAGAAGCCTCTTTTCGGGTGACGATAAAAAAGAGTTGAATCAATTCAGGGAACTGGTAGATTCCCCCACGTTTTCTTACGCGAGCGTAACTCAGTTGGTAGAGTGTCACCTTGCCAAGGTGATTGTCGAGGGTTCGAATCCCTTCGCTCGCTCCATTTTTTTGCACCGGTCCCATTTGCGGACCGGGCATCGCGGAAGTGTAGCTCAGTTGGTAGAGCAGCTGACTCTTAATCAGCGGGTCCAGGGTTCGAATCCCTGCACTTCTACCAGTCGCCAGACTGGAAAAGCCCTGTAAACATTGACTATAACGCATATAGTCGGGCTTTTATGACTTCATAGTCCGACACACCATCTCATACCATTTCAGGGATTATAACCACCCCAAAACAGAACCATTTCAAAAACCTGATTATTTCGGGAAAGCCCATGTTCGCCAAAATGCCCTATGCGCCCTTCAGGCTTTGGGAGGTGTCAAGGTAAGGACCGGCGGCTGATCACATCACTGACCTGATCAGCCTGGGCCACAAGAAGCTCCTACCCTGGCTTCCCCCGAGACTGCCGAGCCAGAGGAGAATCCATCGGTAGTGCCGGTGGTCGCAGAGACGGCCCCAGAGCCAGAGGTTACGGATAGAGAATCGTAGCCGCACCCGCTGATCTTACAGTATCGAGGCGACGCGTGCTTAATTGCGCATAACGCATTGTTAGTTATGTGCACGAACTACATGATGCACGGATAACAACTTGCCTATCACCATCGTCCTCAAACTACACACCCTGATCCGCGACACCGATAGGCTACAAGCATCATCGAGTTTAATAAATATTACCATTGCGTAGCAATAATATATCTGCAATTATGCCCACATGTACACCAGATTACTGAAACGTCCGATTGAATTAGGCAAAAGTTTTTTCCTGTTTGGCCCGCGTGGGACTGGCAAGACGACCTGGTTGCGCGAGCATTTCAAGGAGGTTAACAGCGTCTATATCGACCTTCTCGACAGTCGCCTTTACGCTGAATTGCTAGCACGCCCCGATCGACTCGAAACACTGGTGGGAACCAATCCGACCGGCTGGGTAATCTTAGATGAAGTTCAGCGCGCCCCCGCTTTACTCAACGAGGTACACCGCCTAATCGAGAGTCGCGGACTCCGATTCGCATTAACGGGATCCAGCGCCAGAAGTCTACGCCGTAAAGGGGTGAATCTATTGGCGGGTCGCGCCCTGACCTTCCATATGCATCCTCTCGTCGCGGAAGAAATGGGCGCTGATTTCAACTTGGACCGCGCCCTGCGCTTCGGCATGCTCCCCTCCATCGCACATCACACCGATCCTCATGAATACCTCAAGTCCTATGTACAAACCTACCTGCGTGAAGAAGTTCAACAAGAGGGGCTGACGCGCAATCTTGGCAATTTCGCCCGCTTTTTAGAAACAGCCAGTTTCTCGCAGGGATCACCGATCAACATCGCGGAGATTGCGCGCGAGTCAGCGCTTGACCGCAAGGTGGTTGAGAGCTACTTCGGAATTCTTGAAGATCTGATGGTCGGCTTGCGCCTACCAGTATTCACGAAACGGGCGCATCGCCGCCTGGTCGCACATCCAAAATTCTACCTCTTTGATGCCGGAGTCTATCGAGCCATACGTCCCATGGGGCCATTGGACAGCCCGGAAGAAGCCGAAGGCGCCAGTCTTGAAACCCTCTGCCTCCAGATACTTCGCGCCGTCAACGATGCGCTGGGACTGGAGTATGAACTATTCTACTGGCGCACCAGCGACGGCACCGAAGTTGACTTCGTGCTGTACGGTCCCCGAGGGCTTTTGGCTTTCGAAATCAAACGCTCCAATCGCTATTCCCGCAGTGACCTAAAGGGATTACGCGCCTTGAAGGCCGACTATCCCATCGCGCAATGCTACCTGCTTTACGGCGGCGAGTTCCCCCGGGTGGAGGATGGCATTCAAATCCTACCCATCCAACAGGGCCTTTCCCAACTTACAACGATACTGCAAATCATCCAGCCTTTTCAATCAAGCGGCCATTGATGTATTTGTGCAGGATGCTGGAAATGAATGTTTGGTAAGGCAGCCCCTCATGGACGGCCGTCTTCTGAAAACGGATCAGGTCGCGCTCGGCCATCCGAATATTGACGCGCTTATCCTTCCGGAGCGTGGCTCGTGCCGCATCGCGGTAACGAACCGCTTCGCGTGTAAAGTTTGGGATGCGCTTCCATTCCCCTTTCTCGACGGAATCAAGCAGTCCCTTTTCTTCTTGTGTCAGCTTCATTTTATTCCCCTCCCAAGTATTGTTTTGTCATTTTACGACTGGGAATGATGGTCTTTAGGAAGATCATCTCGTCATCTTCAACGAATGGTACGAGGTAGGCGTACCCCTCCACGTTCACAATGAAAATCTTCTGCCCAAGGTATTGCTGCCGATTGGGATGCTCGATTGTGTCGAGCAAGACTCCCTGCGACAGATGGAAAACAATATCCTCAAAAGTGACGTCACGTTCCTGCCGCAACCAGTCGTTCTTTTCATCATTCCAGTCGTACGGCTTCATGATGCAAATGTATCACTATGTGTGCACTTTGGCAACAAGCTACTCGGATTCATTTCAATGGCAGAACGCGGATCTTAACCCGCGGCGAGACCGGCCGCGGGTCGAGGCTATCATGGCGGTAAACTTCGCTTTGGTTGCCGAAAGCGCCGGGACCCGCATCCGGGTCAGGATGCAGTATCGGGGTACCGCGTTGAACATCTTATCTCCAAACCCAGCGTCCCCCGGCGCATACCCGGTTCTGCATCATGACATCCTCCACATGTGATTGCAGGTGGATCTCCCGCCGATCATCCACTACGTCAAGGGGGCATGGGATCGGTGATAGCAGGTCACGCAGCAGACACACTCAGGGAGATTGTACCGGCCCTCTCCGGAGCCGATAGGTCTCCCGCAAAGAGAACACTTCTGTACATCCGCGCTCATCGGGGCTGAGGAATCTTGTTCGGAACCATCACTATATTCAGTCATGTGTAATCTCAAACTAGAGTTTTCCTGCTGTAAACCTGTAGATAATTGTGTTGTGGTAGACTTGGCCCGGATTTAGCACTACCGACGGAAAGTCCGGCTTGTTAGGTGAATCAGGGTAGTGCTGGGGTTCCATGCAGAAACCCGTCCGGTATTGATAAGCCACCCCGCCCTTGCCGACATTGGATCCATCTAGGAAATTGCCGGAATAGAACTGCAGGCCCGGCTCCGTGGACAACACCTGCATGATTCGTCCGGAAGAGGCCTCGCGCACCTCCGCCATCAGCGCCAATTTGCCCACAGGTTTGTCGATAACCCAGTTGTGGTCATAACCGAGCCCGAACTTCAACTGCTCATCCTTTACAGTGATCCGAGCTCCGATCGCCGTCGCCTTGCGAAAATCAAACGGGGTGCCCTCAACCGGCCTAAGCTCACCTGTCGGGATGAAGGTTTCATCCACCGGCGTGAAGCGTGATGACTTGATCATGACCGCATGTCCCAAGATGTCGCCTTTCCCTGCTAAATTGAAGTATGAGTGATGGGTCAGGTTGCATACCGTCGGCTTGTCGGTCATGGCGGTGAATTCCAGCTTCAACTCATTCTTCTCTGTCACCGTGTAGAGTGCCGTTACGGACAACGTCCCGGGATACCCCTCCTCGCCATCACGGCTGGTATACGTCAACTCCAACGCAGGTCCCGCTATGCTCTCGACGGGCTTTGCCGCCCATACCACCTTGTCGAACCCCTTGATTCCGCCATGCAGGTGGTTGCCGATGTTGTTCGTCGCCAGATTATACTCCGCACCGTTCAGCGTGAATTTCCCCTTGGCGATACGATTGCCGTAACGCCCCACGAGGCAGCCGAAATACGGGCTCGCCTTGATATAATCATCAAGCTTGTCGTACCCCAGCACCACATCCCCGGGGTTTCCCTTCTTGTCGGGCACCTTCAGCGACACCACAATTCCCCCATAGTTGATGATCCGCGCCTCGACGCCATGGCTGTTCATAAGGGTATAGACCGAGATTTCCGTGCCGTCCGGCATCTTGCCGAACGGCGCCGAGGTCACGCTCCCTGCCCCGAACGCTGATCCCACCACCATCCCCGCCACCACAACCGCCACTATTGTGTTTTTCATGTTTCTATCCTCGATATTTAAACATTACATCACAAATACGCCCCTCTTCGTTATTCATAACAACATCCCTTTCCGATCTGATCATCCTTGTGATTGTTCAACCGCCACACTCGTGCACCGCCTCATACATGGCCACGATATTGGCTGGTGGCACTTCCGGTAGAATATTATGCACCGTGTTAAAAATAAATCCGCCACCCGGAGACAAGATATCAATCCTGCGTTTGACATGCTCCTTCACTTCCTCAGGCGTGGCCCTGTTCAGAACGTTTCGGGTGTCGCAGCCACCTCCCCAGAAGCAGATGTCGCGGCCAAAATCACGTTTGAGCTTTTCGGGCTCCATGTCACGGCACGTAGTCTGCACGGGATTGATCACATCGTAGCCCGCTTCAATCAGGTCGGGCATCAGTTCATAGAGGGAACCGCAGGAATGGAAGAAGGTCTTCATCCGGCTCTTCTTGTGAACCGCGGCGCAGAGTTGGGCATGCCGTGGCTTGAATAACTTCCGGTAAATTTCCGGCGACATGAACGGTCCGCTATCCATGCCCAGATCGTCGCCGAAACGGAGAATGTCGCACACATCTCCGACGGCGTCACAGACCTTTTCCAGCGTGGCCATGTGCCGTTCCATCAGCGCATCCAGTAACGCCTCCACCTGTTCCGGCTCAGCATAGATATCCATCAGGAAATTATCCATACGCCGCAGGAAGGTTCCCCACTCGAACAGATTGCAACCACAGACGATCATCAGGGCACGGTCGGACGAGGCCCGCAACGCCAATGCCCGTTCGCGCAGCGTGGCCCAGAAGCCCGGTTCCCCCGCATGGTCCCAGGGACTATGCACCAGCGCGGACCAGAGGACCTTTCCCATTTCCATGTCGAGTCCTGAATAATTTGCCGGATAGCCGTCAACGTACGGGAAATAGGACTGATCATAAAACGCCCCTCCCGAAGGCATATGGGCAATGTCAGTACCGTCCTTATGGCGCGCAATGAATGAACCGTCCAGTTGTTTTTCCGGGTGAAACCACACGGGGTACTGGGCAGCCTGCCCGTCGGCAAGCTTCACATCATACCAATCCGAATCTTTGGCATTGAACGTCCTGCCCACATCCAGAACATCTATTCCAAACCGGTCGAGGATACCCTCTTCCGGTTGGGCAAGCTGTTGAACCACATCATAGATGCGGATATTCCCCGTGGTGATGCCAAGATGCTTCTTGAGATTCCCATAGGCGGTCGCCGAAATCCCTGAACTGGGTGTGGCACCAAGATCCACGGGTACGCGGTCAGGCTGCCGGTGCTCAATTGCGGCAATGATCCGTTCACGTGAAGTCATGATCCATTCTCCATAATCATCCATCCGCTATTTACCAAAACCACACATAAAGCACTATGAACGTGAACAGCACGGCGACTGACATGACGCGGTAATCGGAAAGGCCACGCCCGCACTTCGCTTTGAGCGGGTCAGTCCAATGTTCCCAAATCAACCCCCGGGCCTCTGCTTTAAGGGGCTCGGGCATCAGCAGTGAGGTGACGATTTGAATAATGACGCAGAGGCCGAACATGCCAAATGAGGTCAGCATGAAGTCCTTGAGCGCAATGTTGTAAACGAAGCCCCAGACAGCCGAATTGGCAACAGCGGCCTTTGCCACGGCCCCTTCGCCAATGAAGACGGCTCGAAAGAAATCCAGGATGAAGCAGGTAATGCCCATGCCAGCGCCGGAAACCATGGTCACAAACGCCGCCTTGCCGCCTGCCTTCTTCCAGAAAACCCCTATCAGGAAAACCGCCGTAATCGGCGGAGCGATGTAACAGATCATCGTGTTCAGCCCCTGGATGATTGTGGGATAATGGCCGAAGATCGGGGAGAGCACAATCGCCAGAAGCGTGGCGATTATAGTGGTCCAGCGGCCGACCTTGATCAGGGACTTGTCCGTTGTTGCTGGTTTCCAGCGCCTCCAGATGTCATAGGAGAACATGGTGGCGGCGGAGTTGAGCGCTGCGGAACAGGTCTGCATGGCGGCGGCCAACATGGCGGCGGTGACCAACCCCTTGAGCCCTACCGGCAGCAGATGCGTGATCATGAATGGATAGGCGTCTGCGGAGGCCGCAGGGCCGACGCCGGCGCCAAAATAACTCTTCTGCACCAGTGCGACGCAAATGACACCGGGCAGGACGAAGAAGAACACCGGCAGAATCTTGATGAAGGCACAGAAGAGCGGCCCGAGCCGGGCGTGCTTCTCATCCTTGGCGGCTAGCACGCGCTGGACGATGGTCTGGTCGCAGCACCAATACCAGATGCCGATGATGGGATATCCAAGCAAAATGGAATACCAGGGGATGTTGCCGATGACGGTGTTGTCGCCGCTGGCATGCGCCATGTTAAGAAAGGACTTGGAGGAAAGCTCGACACCGGCGGCAATGGCTTCCTTGCTGCCGGCCAGAGGATGCGGGTTGCTGGCAAGAGTGGCCGTCAGGACATCCCAGCCGCCAATCGCATTATAGCCGACAACCGTGATGCAGATGGCCCCGACGAGGAGGAGAACGGTCTGGATGCTTTCAGTCCAGACCACGGCCAATAAACCACCGATCACGGTATAGATACCGGTGAGCACTCCAAGAGCGACAATGAAGAACATCATCGGAGTCAGTCCCATGATGCTCGTGTCGCCCTGAATGCCGAAAATGAAGCAAAGCACGGTCGCCGCCGTAAACAACGCCACGCCGATATGAATGACAATGGCAGAGAAAAGCGAGACAAGGGTGAGCATGTCACGGCAATTGCGGTTATAGCGGCGTTCCAGGTAGTCAGGGAGGGTCGTCACCTTGGTGCGCAGGTAAAGCGGCGCAAAGAAGAGGGAAAGCAGGATGAGCGTAAAGCCGGCCATCCATTCAAAATTGCCGTAGAGCAGGCCGGAGGTGTAGGCCGACTGTGCCAGACTGACCAGATGCACCGTCGAGATGTTGGCAGCGAACATGGCCAGACCGATGACCGGCCATTTCAGCGAATTGTCGGCCAGGAAGTAATGGGCGCCCTCGCCGGAATGCGACTTCCGCACAAAGCCAGCCAGCACGCCAATACCAACGATCGCCAGCAGATAGACGATAATAATACCGAGGTCGAGATTACCGACCTGAAGTTTGGACGGCGACACCGTCTCCGCCGCTGCTATCATCGCTGCAAACATCATGATTCAATTCCTCCATATCACTTCACCTTACTTGAGTTTCTCCAAGCCTTGAACAGCATCAACCCGCCAAACACCAACAATGCCAACCCCCACCAGAGGTTGATATTGATGTCCAACGAACGCTTGTACATTTCATGAGAAGCCATGGTGAGCATTCCAAAGACGCTCATGAGAGCGCCGACGAGCGAGAACATGATTCCAATTGGCCAGCAGATATCGAGTGTCATAATGTAGTCCTTTCAGTTTTAGAAGAAGATGATGTTGAGGCCAAGACAGGCAACCAGCAGGATCACCGCAATCACACCGGGCCGCAGGTGCCATGGTTCATTCGCAGACTGGATCCGCGGCGTCAGCGAATAAACCAGCCCGGTCAGTTCCGCATCCGTCTTGGTCCGCTTTGTCGCCAACGAGATCACCACGGTAAAACTGAGACAGGCCAGGAAGGCGAAGGAGGCCAGCCAGAAGTTCTGAGCCATCTCACTCGGGAAGGAGCGGACCACAAACAGGTAACCACCTTTGACTCCGGGGGCATTCCCCGTAGCCAGTGTCATCGCATGGAAGGCCATTGAGGTCATGGTGCCCAACAACAGGCCCAGAAAGGCCCCTGTGGCCGTCGTCCGCTTCCAGAACATGCCCAGCAGGAAGGTCGCGAAGAGCGGCGCATTGACGAAGCCGAACACCAGCTGGATCACGTCCATGGCATTGTTGTACATCGCGGCAAAGTAAGCACAAAGCACACTGATCAGGATACCCGCCACTGTGGCGGCCCGCCCCATCCACATATAGTGGGCGTCGGCCCTTTTTGGGGCGATATAGGCCTGATAGAGGTCGTAGGTCCAGACCGTGTTGAAGGCCGTGACGTTTCCAGCCATACCCGACATGAACGACGCCAGCAGCGCCGTCAGCGCCAAACCCAACAGCCCCGTCGGACAGTACCGCTTGATGAGCGACAGGATAACCCCGTCATAATCATTTTCCGCCACGGCATTCTGCACGCGACTCTTGAGTTCGGTATCGTTCAGGGTCGGAACGACCTTGAGGAGTTCATCGACTTTGGCCGGGAGCATCTTCACCCCTGAAGCCTTGGCAATCTGCTGCACGGCGGCCTCTCCCTTCAACCCGCTGGTGGCAGCATTCTTAACCACGGGCAGAATCTTTTCATAGGCGGATTCAGCAATCATCTTGGGTGGCAGCCGGTAGCCATCCTTGCCGCTGAAGGCCAGGCCCGCGGCAATCATACCAGGAAGGATCACCAGCGCAGGAATCAGCATCTTAGGAATGGCGCCGATCAGCGGGGTGCGACGGGCGGCACTCATGTTCTTGGCCGCCATGGCCCGCTGGACCACCAGGAAGTCCGTACACCAGTATCCGAACGCCAGCACAAAACCCAACCCGAACACCATGGCAAAGAGATCCACACCCATCGGGCTGGCCTCGGCGCCCCGGAGCATCGGACTCCAGGCTCCGGTCCAGGCATCAGGCTGGAAGCTCTTCTCGCCAACCCCAATCGAGGCCGGATTCATGGCAACGCCAGCCAGTTTTTCCTTCAAGGCACTCCACCCGCCCACATCCTTGAGACCCAGATAGACCACCGGGAAAAAGCCCAGCACGATCATAAAGAACTGAAGGACCTCCGTATAGATGGCCGAGGTCAGGCCGCCTTTCAGGACGTAGAGCAAAACCACGCCAGAACAAACCCACAGGCTCACATGATAATTCCACCCGAGCAGTGAATGGAGCAATTTGGCCAGCGCATTCATCGAAATTCCTGAAGCAAAAACAGTCATCACGGCGAACGAGATGGAGTTCAGGCACCGAACCCGGCCATCAAACCGCATGTTCAGGTATTCAGGCACCGAGCGTGCCTTGGACCCATAGTAGAACGGCATCATGAACACCGCCAGGAAGGTCATGGCGAGGATGGCGCCAATCCAGTAGAAGTGGCAGGTCATCATCCCGTACTTGGCACCGCTGGCGGCCATGCCGACCAACTCCAGGGCACCAAGGTTGGCCGAGATAAAGGCCAAGCCAGTTACCCAGGCGGGAATGGACCGGCCCGACAGGAAGAAATCGTTGCTCGATTTCATGTATTTACGAAGAGCCTGACCAATGCCAAGCACCGCCGCAACGTAAATCAACATGATACTGTAATCCATCCACCCAAGCGAAACATCTATCATACGTTCTCCTTGTTTTCCTTAATCACGTTACAAATACTCAACCATCATCACGCCATGCGGTCGAGCATGTCGAGGCTCACGGAGTAACGGAGGGGCTCACCCTCCTGCCAGCGGCGGAATTCCTCGATCATGTAGTCGGCCATGCGAACCACCTCGTCGTGGTGCGCACCGGCGAGATGACTGGAGATCTGGACATTCAGCAACTCGTAGAACGCGCTGCCCGCCGGGGCGGGCTCGGGATCGGTGACATCCAGCAGGGCCATCAAATCCGGACGCCGCCGTAATACCGCCACAAGTTCCGGCTCGTTCACCTGGGCGCCCCGGCCCGTATTGATAAACGTCGCCCCGGGCCGCATGGAGTCGAAGAGTTTCCCGTCCAGCACCTTCTGGAGCGTCGGAAGATTGGGCAGGTGATTGCTGACCACATAGGCCTCGCGGAAGGCCTCCTCCAGCGTGACCTTCTGCACATGCAGGTCATCCGCCTCGGTCTCGGAGAGATAAGGATCCACCACCAGGATCTTCAGGCGGAATGGCCGGAGTAATTCAATCAGGCGGCGTCCGATCTGCCCGGCGCCGATGATCGCAATTTTCTCGCCATACATGCCCCGCCCATGAAACGCCACATCCTGGCGGTTCCGCGCAGGCGTCCGGCAATCACGCGTGTTCTGGAAGTATCCCTTGCACGCCAGAAGCACCTGCCCCAGACAGAACTCGGCGACGGAGACCGCGTTAGCACTCCATGAACTGCACACCGTCACCCGCCGCTGCAGGAACGGGCTTGCGAACCCCTTGACCGTGCCCGCCGCATAGAACACCACGCGCAAGGCAGGCAGACGGTCGAGGTCTGCGGATTCCAGAGCCGGCATCCCCCAGGTGGAGAAAATCGCCTCCACCCCGGCCAGTTTATCGGCGTGATCCTTGAAGTTTTCGCTGGAAATGACCACCGGATACAAGTCCGACATCGCGGCTATCTGGCTCCGGCGGCCCCGCGCATAGACATAGTCAATCACATCACCTTTGACAAACGAGGCACCGTTATTGAAGAACGCCGTAGTTATATTTTTCATAAGAAGCAGGAGTTTAATTATTTTCTACTTTCACCCCGGAGCAGGAAGGATCAGTTGAAACCTTCAATGCACTCGTGCCGGAGGTATTTCCCCGCACCACCAACCCTTTCACGCACTCAGCAGTGATGGGGCCGCCCCCCTCAAATGAATTATCCAAAATCCGGATGTTCTCATGCACGGGCGCGTCGGACTTTTTGACTTTGATATTGGCCTGAATCTTGATACCGCATCCCACGAAGCGATTTTTCTGAATCAACAGATCGCGCACCGGGCTGGATTCCATCCAGCTCGACGCGTCGCCCTCCACCAGGATTCCCGCCATCGCGCAGCTTCCGAACGTGTTTCCTTCCACCACGATTTTGCCTCGCGTGCCGAAGAGAAACCCGCGCACCGGGTCCATGCTCACGTGGTTGTTGCGGGCGGTGATGTTCGGGTTCCACGTGAGGTTATCCAGCACATCGTTCGGCTCGAAGCGCGGCATCGGTCCATCGAGGCCGATCAGCCAATCTTTATCGGATTTCCGTTCCACGGCGGTGACGCGTGGGCGGGGGTTCCCTGGATACTCGCGCATGGTGACCGGGCTCATGACCGCGATCTCATCGCCGGGGACAAAGGGCGCAAAACCGTAGGTTTGCGGGTGGACAAAGCGCACCAGCAGTTGGTTGGCCCCGACTTTTTCAACGATCCGCAGATACGTTCCGTGGCAGTTGACCGCATCATCCTGCATGCCGGAGAGCCGGCAGGAATCGACGAGGATGTCACCCTTGCAGTTGGAGAACTGAAAGATGTCGGCCCAGGCCGGGCAGGTGCGAATCGTGTCTTTGGGAGGCGCGACATTGACCCGCTGGTAGGTAATCGTGTCGGTGAACTGGCTGACAAAGCCCATGCCGGTCAATGCGTAAACATCGCAGTCGCGAAAAGTGATCCGGGCAGAGCAGGCATTATGAATGCCCACCATCACACGCCGTGTATCGCGGAAGTGATAGTGGTGGGCGGCGGTCAAACCGGGTGCCCCGGTTGTGTATTCAAGGCGGACCTTGCGCCCGCCCAAGTCGGTCGCCGTGGCCTCGGTTTGCCCGGTCGAGCTCCACCCGAAGGGAGCGCCTCGCCGCCAAGCCCGTCCTTCGGCGGGAACCGCCTCCTGGCAGAATTTCCCGGGGCCCCAGTCGCCGGCCCAGGTAAATTTACCGTCTTTGATGAGGTAATCGGATTGCTCGGCCACTTGGATCACGGCATGGCTAGGGCCGGCTTCGAGCACGCGAAACTCCGAAACTGTCGGGCGCTTCAAATCAAACACCAGGCCGGTAAACGTGATGTCCTCGGAGTGGTCGTTAAAAATTTGCACCATGCGCCCGTCGTAGAGGATCATCGTTTTGCCCGGCCCCTCAACGCCGCCCCCTTCCATCCTTAAGTGCTTAACGTTTTGAATCAAAATCCCAATTGGTTTTGGATCGGTGGAATCCTGTGAATTGGACACAAACATCGGCAACCGAATCACGTTTTTAATCGCAATGGTGTGAACCCCGGGCAGAAACTGAACGATGATCGGCTTCTCGGCAGTCCCCTCGCCAGATGGCTTGAAGGTCTCGTCCTGGACACCCGGAGAAATCACCACTTTATCCCCTGCGGCCAGGTGCATCGCGTTCAGTTTCCCGAAGGTTTTCCACGGCTTACCCGGCGCATTGGTGTCATTGCCCCGCGCTGGATCTATGAGATAAGTCGTGCTGCCAGGCGACGGGACTAGCTTGTCCTTCGCCAGATAGCGATCATTGGATGACTCGGCTGCCATAACGGACAGATTCAGACCCCATTGCGAAACCACGAAGATGCTGGATGCGAGAAAAGATGAGAGCAAGAATGGTTTGACGAACTCATTCATACTTTCCACTTCTCCAGTCGTTTGAGTATCTCAGGTTGTTCGGCCTCCGCGGCTTCGAGGCACAGGTACAGCCCCTGGGGCTTCATCACCGCCATGAACGGCTCTAGTTCGTCGAGACTCAGATCCACGATAACCCCCTTGCCCGCCGCCTGAATCTTCCGGATCACGGCCAGCCACTGCATGATCGGCAAGTCGTCGCCCACGCCCTGCACCCATTGGATGGCGTGGATTTCCGGTTGCTCCAGAAGCCGGTCGAGGTGACGCAGCATCCCTTTCCCGTCCAGGTGGAAGATGTTGTGCGTCATGTGCCGGAGTTCCTTCTTGAGGGACGGCAGGTAGAACCGGTCAAAATCGCCAGGCGACACCAGGGCGGTGAAATCACAACTCGGAATGTGCATCTTGCCGCGGCTGGGAATGCCCATCCAGGTCACGGACATCTGGCCGTTCTTCTTCAACAGGTCGTCGTAGTAGTCGAACACCGGCAGAAAATTCACGTCGGCCTTTGTGGTGGCTTTCGTCACCTCATCCGGGCAGTCCAGCAGGTCCATGCACAAGGTTTGAGGGTCACGCCAATCGGCCACGCAGTCAAGGCTGCCGTGGAGATCCGTGTAGCCGACCATGAATTTCCCGGGGCACTTCTGGAGGGCGATCCCGGTAATCTGGTCGATCTTCTTAAAGTAGTCGTTCTCGCGGCTAAAGGCGAGGCGCTCCAGGTCCGACCAGTCATGGACGCAGTGCCGGACCCACGAGGTCACCTCGCCATAGTCCAATTCCGCGCCGTGGAAGGCGGCATACACGTTCGGCCCCAGATTCGGCCAGAACACGGGAAATGTTTCCGCATGGAAAACACGGCCTTGGATGGCGCTCATGAACGAATCGACCTGGTACTCAGCGTCAAACCATCGATCCTTGATGCTCGTCCAGCGGGCGGCGCTGACGGGACTGTGGTTGAATTCCGCGTTGTGGAGCCCGAACCGAACAGGGGGCCGGTCAGTCGGTTCGTGGGCGAACCACGCCTCGATACGGCGCATGGCGTTGTCAAAATCGGGTTTGCATGGAAGGTTCATGGCGTGTCCTGAAAGGGGTTTGGTTAACCCACCACAATTCAAAATGTTGAAATTTTAGCTACGCCCCCGAGTCCTCTTCACTTGCGATCTCCTGAGGTTAGAATAATTTTGCCGTACTCGTCCATGATCAACCAGAAATCGCTCTTGGTCGCAGGCCAGATCATGATGCTCTTCCGCCCCTGGCCGTCGTCGTCGTTCACACCGACCTCCAGCCCCATCACCTTGCCGGGCTTAAAGCCCACGCCGGGCAGAGCGAAACCGATCTCCATGATGTACCCGGTGGCCGTCTTCCTGACTGCTGCTTCGCCCGCCCATTGCTTGGCGAATTCGTCGCTGTGGGGCTTATCGGTGGCAAATTTGTCGCGGTGATCGAGATAGACCCGTGGCGGCGTTGTGGGCAGGAAGTGCAACTCGTGGCCCAGCATCTCCTTGGGGTCGCATTTCGAAAACCAATCGGGACGGCCATCCATGACCTTGACCCGCTGCCCGCCGCGGTCTCCCCAGTCCAGGTACATCTCGACGCTGTCATTGAGAAACGAAGAAGGCTGGGTCGGTTCTAGCACCTTGTCGTCGTTGACCTCAAAGAGGAAATAGAGCTTGTCACCGTGCCAGGCCGCGCGCCACGAGTAGCTCAAGTCGCTGTTCCCTTTCCAATTTTCCCGCGTCATTCCCTGGCCGAACCAGAGATGCCTCTCGCCCTGGACGACGGTGGCCGGGACTCCCTTCCAATCGGCCGGATCGGCGTCGACGACGATTTTGCGTTCCGGGAGTTCGAGGCGTGGCCGCTCTGCAGCCGAACTAGGTCGCGTGGAATTGACATACCCCATTTCAATGAGTTGTAGCATCAAATCAGAAACCATCTCACTGGTATAGGGATTCCCCCGCCATTCAAATCCCTGCTTGCGTTCCAGCCAAGGATCGGTAATGGCCTCGGTCATGGCCCCCTTGTACGGACCCTCGGCGACCTGGACGGAGAAATTGAGTTGCATCACCCGATTCTTAAGCTGTTCAAACAGCGGATTGCCGGTTTTCTTGAACAACCGATCCAGGCATTGAATCTTGCGATTACCGTAGCTATAAACAGAGTACTGGTTGAAGTGCTGCTGTTCGCTGTGAGCGCCTTGTGTGGGATTCTTAACCCAACTGAGCTGTTTCGGGCACCAGTAAAGCAAGCCGTAATAAGCATTGGCCACGGCATGGTCGAGGCTTTCCTTGTCCCCCGTCCGGTCGTGCTTGTCCAGCCAGTACTCCACAACAGCATAGATGCTATCCTGCTCGAAATCGCCGGGCGGCAGATCCGGATGCATTCCGGTATACCAGAAACGGCCTTCAACACCGCTGCGCAGAAATTTCTCCATGTCGGCGCATAATTTCAGATAGCTTTCATCCCCGGTGATCCTTGCAATGATTGGCAATCCTACCAATGCCCGGCCACAGACTACGGAGAAGGACTTTTTGCCGGTCTTGATGTCGACGCACTGTGGTAATCCGCCATCCGGATTCTGCTGGGACTTCACCCATTCGAGCGAGGCGATGGCGGCCTTATACCAGTCCTGGCGGTCAATTCCTTCCTTTTCCTTCACCCGCTGCCAGGTCTGCAAAATGTAGCGCGCCATCCAGACGTTGATGTCCACCTTGTAGCCGTCATGGCTCCAGTCCAGACTGCAGAACTCCGGAACCGCCCGCTTGAAATACCAGCTCGTATGGAACACGCCACTCGGCTGCTGCCCCTTGAGGGCAAAGTCGATCTGCTCGAAGGCGCGGTCCCGCCACAGTTTGTCGCCGGTGATCTCATACTGGCGATACTCGTAGTAGGCAATGAACGGATTGTTGCCGACATAAACAAACGGTGTTCCCTTGTGATGCTCATAACCAATGCCCGGCTTCCAACTCGCCATGTTTCGCCGGCCTTCAAGGGCGAGATCAAATGCCTCCTGCGGCGTGCGCACCTTCAGTGAATCGTCCACCTTGTATTTGTTGAGCTTGATCCAGGCCTGCATGATCCCTGTGATGGCGCCAGAAAATCCACCCGCATCACTCAGGAACAGTTGTAACGGCATTTCATACTTTATCCCGGCGGACAGTTTACCTCCACCCACGCGGAATTGCGGCGCGATCGAGCGGTTGGCGAAATGGAAATCCGTTTTCCCAGTCCAAGTAGTCGGGTTCAGATAATCCGAATTGCTGTCGATAGCGAACAGGGCGACCAGCGACTGATCGGGCCGGTACACCAGCACCCCCGGAACGCCGCAGTAGCGCATCGGGGAGATGGCGAGCTTTTCGCTATTCCCGGCCCACGGATAACTCTGAACACGCCAGTCATTGGCAAAGCCATCATGATAGGCCAAGCAGACTTCCCAGCCATTGAGATCCTTGTCGACCGACCAAGCCGCCGTCAGACGCGCCGCCGGCATATCTGCGCTGAGATCTACCGTCACGGTGTAACTGAATGTCACGCCATCGATGGCTTCCTGACCTGACAAACGTGCTGTTTGCGGATCAAGCTTCTCTTCCTTCGATGCCGCCATCCAACGCACTTCGCCGCTCTTCAGGTTGCGCAAGGCCAAGAGGCCATTCGTTGCTGGCTGTTCCACCAGTTTCTCGTGGAAATAAATCCCGCCCAGAGACCAGCCATCCTTCGTTCGCGACAGTTCCCAACGCAGGCCTGCCTTATTAGCCACCACCAGTGTTTTCAGAGGCTTGCCCTGGGTGTCTACCGTCGAATGGGTCGCGTTGGCGGCCCAGAGCAGCGGAGTCAACAGCAGGGCGGCGAGGAGTGTCAGTGTATGGTTCATGGCTGTTCCTTTCGTTTTCACTTTGATTCGTCAGTTCCAATCATTTAGCAGTTATAATACCGCCTGCAAGACTCTCTTGCAATATACTTTGCATAGTTTGTTTTGCATTACAAAATGTTTGAGCGCAATTTGTTACACATTATAGAAACTCATCTTATTTAATGTTTTGCAGTAATTTGCGCAATGCACGTCGCTGAATCTGGCACAAGCAGTTCCGCTATATGGGCAAGAGCCTGGAGAAAGAGGCCATCGCCAAATACGAGGAGGCCAAGCGAATGCGCGTCCTTTACCGAGGCTTGTTGTCCCAGGCACGGCACCAAATCAAATTCCTGCGAAAGGCACTCCTTGGAAACAAAGCAATATAGACTTTGCGTCGAGGTCTTGCGCCGGCTTGAGTCCGCCGGGGTCCTATCCAGGATGGTCCTGGTTGGAAGCTGGTGTCTTTTGGAGGCATTCCAGTAGTTGTCCCCCACCCTGCCGCATTTTCACTGCATAAACTCCTGATCGTTCCGCGCCGGAAAACCGATGAAAAAAGAAAAAGGGATTTTGAGACGGCCATCCTGATTCTAGACCTTGTCGAGAAGAAGGGGGACTGGGCGATTGTTCAGAATCTAGTCGCAAAGTTCCCTAAGTCCTGGACCAAAAGCATTCGCGCCACACTTCAAGAGAATCATCAGGCGGCGTTGGCCGCGAAACTCACATTGCTCCCATAGTGCCGATAGCCAGAAGTCAGGGTCAGACCTGAATGGCGCGAAGATAAGAACTTTGTGGGTAATAATCGGGTTGCATAAACTTTGGAGTGCGGCGGCTCGACGCCGCTTTTCCCCAGCGCGGCTTGACGCGCTGCTCTGCTAAAAGTCAATAGAGCCCGGTCTAGAAACCCTGCGCCCGTCAAGCCGGTCGCATGAAAGCGGCGTCAAGCCGCCGCACTCCAAAAAGTTTGACAGACAGGCTCCACCCCTTAACTTAGCGCCATTCGGGTCAGACCTTGAAACTAGATTCCGCTGAAAAACCCCATTGTGGTTCATAAATTCCCAAATGCGATCCATCCATGTATAACTGCCCGTGCCCGGGGCGGCCTTCCCCTGAAAGCAGTGCCTGCGTCCGGCGAGCGTGTGGAGATCGGACTGTATCCCCATCTGGCGAAGCTGCTCCCAGCATTTCACTGAATTCATCGCCGCCCAATTGTCCGCATCGCCGTGGATGAACAGGATCGGACACGTCGCGAGGTCGAACGAGAACTCCGGGACGAGCCTCGCGTCGTTCTCGTTGCCGCCCTTCGCATTCGGGGCTTCCGCGCCGTCCGTGAGCGCGTACGCCGGATAGATCGCGACCGCCCACTGCACATTGCAGGAAAGCTTGTCGAGGTCGTCGATAGGCCCATAGGAACGGCGCTTCGAGCTGGTCGCGCCCATGAGCGTCAGGTGTCCGCCGGCCGAGGAACCCATGATGCCGATGCGGTCGGGGTCGAGTCCCTTCACCGCGGCCTCGCTGCGGACGATTCGGATGGCACGCTGCAGATCCTGCCACGCCGTCGTGTGCTTGGCCAGCCCGCCCAGCGGACGCGGCGTGCGGTATTTCATCGTCACGACCGTCATGCCCTTTTCGTTCAGGTAACGCCGCGCCGGCGCGACTTCGAACCCGTCCGGGTCGTTGCCCCCGTAGCCGCCGCCCGAGTAGATGATCTGGATCGCCTTCGTCTTGAGTTCCTTCGGCATGTGCCACTCGAGATAGGGCAGGCACTGGTTCGTCTGCGCATCCGGCATCTTGCCTTCCGGCCAGACCGGCTCCTTGCGGGTTTCGCCGCGCGCATCGTCGTTCGGATAACGGGCCATCAGATCCACTTCCTGGCCAAGACGCCCGTCGAAATTCATCTGGCGGAGGTACTCGGCGACACGGTCGAACCAGTGGTCGTAGGCGGTGCCATCCTCGCCCTTGCCCGGGTCGCCCATGAAACCGTGGGGACGGTCTGCGAAGAGATGGATCTCTGCCGGGATTTTCATCCTGCGGAGCTGGCGGTAGATCTGCGTGGAGCCATTCGGCGAATAGATATCCACCCCGCCGTGAAAGAGCGCCATCGGACACGTCTTCGCGTCGAACTTGAACACGTCCGAGAGCTTTACGTCGATCGCGTCGCCCTCGCGCGTGTTAGGACCGGTGAGTCCGTCCGTAAGCGCGTAGGCGGTGTAGACCGGCACCGCCCAGTTGACGTGGCACGGAAGCGTGTCAAGGTCGTCGATCGGCCCGTACGCCGGTGTGAGCGCGCTCGTTGCGAGCAGGACCGTCAGGTGCGAACCCGCGGAGAACCCGAACGCGCCGATCTTCTCCGGGTCGAAGCCGCGCTTCTTCGCATCCTTGCGGACGAGACGCACGGCGCGTTGCCCGTCCTCCCACGCGCTCTGGTAGATCGGCAACCCTTGAGGACGCGGCGTACGGTAAGTGAGGCTCACGCAAACGAACCCGAGCTCGGTGAACTTCTTCGCGACCCTGTCAATCCACATCCCGTCGCAGCAACTCTGATAACCGCCACCGGAAATGAGCAACATGCATCCGCCGTTTTTCTCCGCAGGCGCCTCGTACCAGTCGAGATACGGCATCGCATGTTCCGCCGTCTTGAATCCCGGCGTTTTCACCTCCTGGGTAGTCGCCGCGATCTGTTGCGTCTGGAAATCCGGAATCTTTCCTTCCGGCCACAACGCAACCCGCTCCCCGGCGAACGCATGAGTGGCGACCAGCAACCAAGAACAAAGAATTAACAGTTTTTTCATTGGGTTTCTCATTGGGTTTTTCATTGATGTTTCATTTTGGCATCTATTCCGAAAGGTGCCGCCGGCAAGCCGGCTGTGTTGTAGAGATTGCAGCCCTGGGGATTCGTCGCCCAGGCATAGCGTACCGACAGGGGCGAGGAAACGACGCCCGAGGAGACCACCACGTCATCGCCGTCAATCACCGCCTCCGCAGCGACCCATTTTTCATCGGCACCGGCGATTTGAAATCCCCGGAGCGGCTCCTGGGGCGTTGGAACGGTCTCGCCAGCCGCATTCAGTTTGGCTGACATCAATGCGGCCCCGCCCGTAGCCAGCCGAACCCGGATGCTGGCACCTGTCACCTTATGCGATTGATAACGCGGCGACAGATAAACCAGATTGGTTTCCCCGTAGATGGTTGCCCGGGCCCAGAGGGCCAGACGGTTGGCCACATCCCGTTTGTCCGGCGGGTGAATGCAATCCGTGCCCAAATCAATCGCCACCGCCATTCCCGTGTTTGGCCCTTCCGCCACCACCTCTGCCTGCGCTTCGCGCACCAGCGCCGCCTTGGTATCGCTCCAGGGATTACCGTAATTGGCGAGCTGGACAATTCCGAAGGGAAGGTTCTGTCCAAAACGCCCTCGCCAGTCCGCAATGAGGGTTTTGAGCAGCGTGGCGTAGTCGGTGACGGAATCCCCGACATTGGATTCGCCCTGATACCAAAGCACTCCGCGAAAGGTCATCGGGGTCAGCGGCGCGATCATGCCGTTGAACAAAGCGTTGGCGCCCAGGCGATTCACTTTGGGGGTGGTTTTGGCATAAGCGGGCAGTTGCTGGAGCGCTTCCTGGCTAATCCACGCCTGGATCTTAGAACCGCCATAAGCGCTGGTGACCAGTCCCACGGGAACATTCAACTGTTCCTGGAGCCGGACGGCAAAATAATAGGCGATCGCGCTGAAATATGGCGCGGTTTCGGGGGTGGAACGTTGCCAGCCGGTGCGGACATCAGGCATAAGCCCCCGGGCATCTTTGGGGAGAATCGTGTGATCCAGAAGCAGGCCCTTGCAATCGTCGCGCGGCACGGCGCGCCCGATTTTTTCGACATTGAAAACGCGGAGGGCGGGACGATCCGAGTGGCCCGATTCCGCCTTCCAATACTTCTCCCCGAACCAGCTATTGTTTCCCTTTGGATAATCGGGCCCCAGCATCATCGTCATGTTCGATTGACCGGAACACAGCCAGACCTCACCGATGAGGACATCCTTGATCTGAACCCGGTTCGCCTGGGCCGCGGTAAATGTGATGTCTTCGGGATGAAGGCCTTGATCGATTGGCCGGGCGGCGGGTGTCTTCACCTGAACCCGCCACTCGCCCTGCGCATTGGCGACGGCCTGCGTCTTCACGCCCCAAGAGGTCTCGATGACCACGACTTCCCCCTCGAAAGCCCAGCCCCAGAGCGTGACCATGCAATTCTGCTGCAGAACCATGTGGTCGTCCAAGACGGACGGCAGCCGCACATCCGCATGAACCGGCACGAGTGCCAGGAAAAAGGCGGCTAATGTGAATCCGATGTGAGCGGAAATCTTTTTAATCGGTGAGAGGTTCATATGTTGTCAAAATCCCAGGTTCTCGCCGCTGTGTTCCACCACACCGATCTGTTCGAGCGAACCGTGGCGGCCATTATACCAGAGCAGCCATTTCGACCCGTCAAAGATGGCGTACGGTTTGTAGCACGCGTCGTGATCCCATTTGTCCTTGCCAGGAAAGATGATCGGGTTGGCGGGATGGCGTTGCCA